>JABZFO010000102.1 GCA_014237405.1 Desulfosarcina sp.
GTCAGCTTGTCCACGCTCATGGTCTTGTAGCCCATCTTGGAAAGCTCGTAGGCGATGGGGGCGCCGATTACGCCGGCCCCGATGATAATGGCGTCATATTTCTTGTTCATGATTTCCTCCGTCAGGTAGTAAAGGTGATAGTTCGATCCTAACGACCGGTTTAAATTCCTTTAAGCGTGTTACCTTTGCAAAATAAACGCCGAAAATAAACTAAATTGAGTTTTTTTTTGGTGTTTCCTTAGAAAATTCATTTTTCTATTATTGCAAGTGGTTATTCACTTCGTGCCATGCTTTTGCCAATGGTAGCCCGGCATGTCAACCGGACAAAAGAAAAATATTTTCACCTGAAAGAAAATATTTTTTCATTTCATAGAAAGAAAATTTTCACTTTCCGCAAAACGGGGGGACGAAAGCGGCATCATTTCGCTTCCGTCTCTTTTTCAGCGCGGTCGATCCGTGCGACAGCCCCGCACGAACATTATCCCTGAAGGCCCTGAGCCCAAGTGTTGAAGCAGTTCTCGCCTGCCGGACGGAGGCCGAACTCGACTCCGGCTTCCAGTATGGCGTGAACCATGGAGTCACCGTAGCCGCGGCTGCAGGTCAACAGGAATCCGCCGGCGCCGTCGGCAGCCTTTTCCAAGGTCACGATCTGGCAGGGCACGTGGCAAAAGGGACCCTGGTACAGAAAAGGCGCTGTTTTGGCCGGATCCAGAAAGTCCAGGCTGGCCAGCTTTTCAGCGATAAAAAACGCATTGGGGCCGAACAGGGCCAGAAAAACCGTGGATTCGGTGACATCGGTGTAGCCCGAAAAATCAGGCATGGCCGGCGCCGCGGCGCCCAGGTGATAGATGGATGCCTGGGTGCGGTTCATGCGGTTGACCAGCGTGTTGTTTGCAAAGGTGCAGTCGCCAGGGGCTGACGGCACGGTCAGGTCGCCGGGGCGCTGCTCGCCGACCTTGTTGTCCTGCAGGTCCCAGCGGGTCTTGTGTGCCAGGTCCACCAGCCAGGGGCCCTGGCCCTCTTCGTCATATTCCAGTGCCACGGTCCAGTTGTCGCGCACCTCACTTTTCGTGGGGCTGGCCGTGAACCGCACCGGCGATTCTCTTTTAATTTCACCCATGTTGATTTCCTCATTCCTTTAATAGGATTTTCAGAAAGTGATTTTGGGAAGGCCAGAGGGAGGAAGGCGTATTCATTATACTCCGACGACCGATAACGCCCCCAAAATCGCTTTCTGGAAAGTCTAATTTTTCATCCGTTCGCCTGTTGGGTCATAGAACGGCATGGGAACGACTCTGGCATACAGCCGCACACCATTGCATTCATCCTCAAAAATTTCCAGCCGGGTGCCTTTGTCCGCCAGCTGGGATTCCACCAGTGCCATACCTACGGCTTCGCCGGTGGTGAAGCTCTTGCGCATGGTGGCCACATAGCCGCGAACCTTGTTGTCCACAATCAGGGCGCCTTCACGGGCGGCCCGGGTGTCGTCTTCCATGCTGATGCCCACCAGCTTGAGCCGGCCGACATCTTTTTCCGCCTGGCGCAGGGCCACGGCGCCCACGGTTTTGGCGTCGGCTTTCTTGCGGTCCCAGAGAAAGCCAAGGCCCACATCCAAAAGGTTGGTGCGCTGTTCGGACTCCTGGCCCAGGATGATGTGGCATTTTTCCATGCGCAGCACGTTCTGGGCTTCCACACCGAAATTGCGGATGCCGAATTCGGCACCGGCTTCTTTCAGCATGTCCCATACCGCCTGGGTGCAAGATGAGGGTACGTGCAGTTCGTAGGAGATTTCGCCAACGAACCCTAAGCGCATGGCACGCACGAAGATGGTGTCCTTGATGAAGAATTCTTTGTATCCGGAGAAGGGGAAGGCCTCGTTGGAGAGGTCGATATCCACCACCTTGGCCAGCACCTTGCGAGCATTGGGGCCAGACAGGTTGATCACGCCCATGGCATCGGTCAGATTGACCAGGTGGAAATCCCAGCCGTCAAAACGGGTGTGGTAGCGGATCCATTCCACGGTCTGTCCGGCCCGGCCGCTGGAAGTGGTGAAGTAGTAGTCGTTCTCACCCAGCTTGACCACCACGCCGTCGTCCATGACGCAGCCGTCGTCGTTGCACATGGCCGAGTATTTGATGCGGCCCTCCTTGACCTTGCTCATGTCCGACACGTACACTCGCTGAAAAGCTTTGAGGGCATCGGGTCCGTGGATGCGGAACTTGCCCAGGGTGGAGCCGTCCAGCATGCCTACGTTGTTGCGAACATTCAGGATCTCTTCCTTGCACTCGAAATCATCGGAAAAGTAGCGGGCCCGCTGCCAGACGCCGATGTTGCGGAAGATGCCGCCATCCGCCTTCTGGGAGTCGTTGAGCGGGGTGTGCTTGAACATGTGGTGGTTGTAGCCGGCGTAGGTGGCCAGAAAAGTGGGCACCAGCGGCGGACGCACCGTGGTGGGCACCGGCGTGTTGATGGACGCCGTGTACTTGGCCACGAACAGGGGCAGGTTGTGCCCCGGGATGCCGCCCTGGCCCGGGCCGGTACCGGCCGAGGTAAAGCGCTTGATCAGTTCGGGGACATCGAAGCCCATATCGATGGCCTGCTTGATATTTTTAATTGTGGTGTCTTCATCAAAGCAGATGAAGCTCTTGCGTCCCTTGACCGGGGCGGTGACCAGCTTGCAGCCGCGCTCCGGGCCGGGGAGTGTCGACGCGGCTTTTTCGGCGTCGGCAACGGTTTTGCCCATGTCCGCACCGGCGGCAGCAGCGGCCTTGAGGCCGGCCAGACGCCCGGAGGCTTCAATGGAACCGGGGTTGTTGATGCCGGTGATGCGGCCTGCGGGGAACATCTTTGCGGGAAGTTCCGTTGGCAGGAAGTAGCCGGTGTGGCTGTCGTAGCCCATCTTGGCCTGGGCCAGGATGAAGGGGCCGGTTACCGGGGTGAGGCCGGCCGAGGCCACCAGCAGGTCGCAGGGGAAGTCGCGTTTAACGGTGCCTTCCACGGTGGAGAGGGTGACTTTTTCCACTTTCTTGGAGCCGTGGGCTTTGGATGCCACCCAACCTTTTAGGACCGGGATCTTGCGCTCGGCCAGGGCCAGCATCAGTTCGGCGTTCTGGCCGTCTTCGCGGATATCGGCCACGCAGTTGATCTTCAGCCCCAGGTCGAACAGGTCGACTGCGGCTTCCAGGCCCAGGTCATGGCCCACGGAAAAGACCGCCTCACTGCCCGGCAGCAGGCCGTAGGTGCGGGCCATGCGATGGGCGCACCCAGCCTGCATGACACCGGGGCGCTCGTTGTGGTCGAAGATCAGGGGGCGTTCGATGCAGCCGGTGGCCACCACGACGCTGTTCGAGCGGATCTCGATGTAACGCTCGGTGAAGACATCGTCGGCGTTGCCCACCTGAAAACCGGTGATCAGGTTGTTGTTGTAGGCGCCCACCATCGAGGTGTGCTTGAACACCCGGATGTTGCCGGTCTGTTCGACTTTTTCGGCCAGTTCGCGGGCCCGTTCGTAAAGGGGCGTTCCGTCGCCGGTGGCGCTGACCCGGTAGTCGAAGCATCCCCCCAGGTGGGGGCGGGATTCCAGCAGGACCACCCGCTGGCCGGACTCGGCGGCTGCCAGGGCGGCGGTCATGCCGGCGGCGCCGCCACCGATGACGGTGACTTCGGCTTTCAGGAAAAGTTCGTCGTACTGCCCCTTCATCTGGTAATCGGCAGAGATGACGCCCAGACCGGCGGCTTTGCGGATCTGCTTCATGGCCACGGGCCACATGGATGCGGGCTTGTGCATGGTCTTGTAGTAGAAGCCGGCCGGCATCATCCAGTCCAGCTTGTCAATGAAGGAGAGCCAATCTCGGTCGGCCGATCCCATGACATTCTGCTCTTTGACGACCATACCGTCCTTGAGCAACGTATTTTCGGTACGTATGTTGGGGATGCTGTTGACGTCCATGCAGGTGTTGCTGCACTCGCCGTCAAGGCTGTAAAGCCCGCGGGGGCGGTGGTATTTCAAGCTGCGTGCAAAGACCCGGACGCCATTGGCATAAAGGGCCGTTGCAACCGTATCTCCGGCAACCCCCTGGTAGGATTTTCCCCGGTAGCTCAGGGACAGTTTCTCCGAGGGGTTGATCCGAAGTGTGGGCAATTGGTTAAGCCTGTTCATTTGCTCGCCTCCGGTTGTTCCACTTCGAGGTTGTTGGTTGTGTCACGCCAGGTGGTGAACCAGGACCCGCATCCATCGCGGTGAAACCACCACTCTTTCTGGACGCCGGCCGTGCACTTGTTCATATGGACGTAATCGCACCAGGCTCTGGGGGTCAGCCCCGCTTCCGCCGGGCGCGGTCCCTTGTCTTCTCCTCCATAGCGGAACTCGTATCCGTTGCGTTTGCCGCAGACGGGGCAGGTGAGTGTTAAGGCCATTATAATTCTCCTTTTAATTGTCCGGTGTGTAGCTGACCAGTGCGGCGGTTTCTCCCATCAACTGGTGGTTTTCATAGCGGCGCAGGTTGAACGGCTTGAGCATGTCCGGGCAGTTGCCGGTGGCCATGTATTCGGACATGTACTTGCCGACGGCGCTGCACGATTTGAAGCCGAAGTAGCCCCAGCCGCAGTCCATGTAAAAGCCCTCGATGGGGTCGTTGCCGTCCATGATGGGCGCCATGTCCGGGGTCATGTCTGCCAGACCGCCCCAGATGCGCATGAATTTAACGCCGCGCAGGCAGGGCAGCCAGTCGGACAGTGCCTCGGCCTGATGCTTGATGTAATGGGCCGTGTTCTGGGTGGTGTAGTTGGGCCACTGGTCCATGTGGGCGCCGGTGGCGATCTCACCCTTCAGGGTCTGGTTGGCATAGCAGTGGTACGCGCCGGAAGAGACCACGTGGTTGAGTATCGGTTTCAGCGGCTGGGTGACCATGGCCTGGATGGTCAGCACGCTGATGGGCAGTTTGATGCCCAGCATGTGGTGGATGATGCCGGCACTGTAGCCGCCGGCGGATACCAGCACCCGGGGTGTGTGGATTCGGCCGCGGGAGGTTTCGACGCCGGTGATCTTGCCGCCTTCAGTATGGATGGCGGTGGCTTCGGTCTGCTGATGGATTTGCACGCCGTGTTTGGCGCAACCTTTTGCCAGGCCCCAGACCACGGCGTCATGGCGCACGATACCGCCGGGGGGATGGTACATGGCCCCGTGGATGGGAAAGGTGATGTCCTCGGAGATGTTCAACGCCGGCACCATCTCCTTGGCCTCCTTGGCGTCGATGAGGTGGCTCTCCACGCCGTGGAACTGGGCCGTGGCGATGGTCATGCGGGCCGCCTTCATGGCTGCTTCGCTGTGCATCAGATTCAGGTTTCCGCAGTTGTTGAACATCAGGTTGTAGTCCAACTCCTTGGTGAGCACCGGCCACAGGTCCAGTGCCTCTTTATAGAGTGGAACATTGTACTGCGTCCGCTGGTTAGCCCGCACGATCGCCGTGTTTCTGCCGGCACCGCCGAATCCGATGAAGCGTTTTTCAATGATGGCCACATCCGTGATGCCGTGCTCCTTTGCCAGGTAATAGGCTGTGGCCAGACCGTGAAGTCCGCCACCGATGATCACCGCATCGTAGCTGGACTTCAGTCTGGTTTTGTCGCCCCACAGGGGTTTGGATTTCCAGAACATACGCTCTCCCTACATGGTTAAAGATAAAAAGTCCGTGGGTGAAAATGACCAATCAAACTTCCAATTATGAGCAAGGGTACGCAGATGAAACAAAACATGTCAATAAAAAAATGTTTTTTTGACAAAAAAAGATTCAAATCCCCTTGACAATTAATATAGATGGTAATAAAAGCATATAAAAAAAGATATTTAAATGCTTTTTAGCTTAATGAAACATATTTTACATTTGTCTTTCCAAAAAGGGGTTTATGATGACAGAATCCCAGTCACACCCGGTAATCAAGGGAATTGTGAACCAGCTGGACACATTGACGCCCAAAGGGAAAATTCTGGGCAGTTACATCATTCAGAACCCCCGCAAGGCAGTGTTCATGACCACCAAGGAGCTTTCCGAAGCCTGCGGTGTCAGCGAGGCCACGGTGGTTCGATTCGTGGGGCAGTTGGGCTATGGCGGGTACGGTGAATTCCTTCAGGCGCTGCGGGATTTCGTGGATTCGGGGCTGACCCTGCCGGACCGGGTGGATCTGCCCGGAATGAAGGGGCCCGGCACCGACCTGTTGCACCGGGTGGTTTTCGAAGAGATGAACAACCTGCGGCAGTTCTATGAATCCATCGACATGAAGGTGCTGGGCCGGATCGTGGAACAGCTTCAGGAAAGCCCTGCCGTCTATGTGATCGGCTCCCGGGTTTCCTACACCTTTGCCTATTATCTGGGGTGGTCCCTGACCAAGGTCCGAAAGGGTGTCCACATCTTAAAGGGTAGCGACAGTACATCCATCGACTGGCTCACCAATGCGCCGGACGAAAGCCTGGTGGTCATCATCACCACCTCACGCTATCCCAACGAGCTGATCAAGCTGGGCAAGGTCGCCCGGCGACTTCAGCACAACCTGCTGGTGATCGCCGATAACACCCTGTGTCCGGTGATCCCCTTTGCCCATCTCTCCCTGGTGGTACCGTCCCGCTCAATACCGCTGATCGGGTATCCGACCACTATTTCGTGCATCATCAATTACCTGGTGCTGGAACTGGTGAATCGCCAGCATCCGCAGCTCAAGGGGCATCAGGAAAAGCTGGAGCAGATGTATCTGGAAAACGACATTCTGTTCAACATGCACGCCAACTACTGAAAGGCTATCTCAAAGAGGACGGAGGGCAGAGGACTGAGGACGGAGGGCAGAGGGCAGAGGACTGAGGACTGAGGACAGAGGACAGAGGACGGAGGACGGAAGGTGGAAGGTGGAAGGTGGAAGGTGGAAGGTGGAAGGTGGAAGGTGGAATTGGGGAATTGGGGAATTGTAGGAGCGGCTTCTATCCGTGATCGGTTTTCTGACTCCTGGATTCCAATTGTGATTTTTCTGCCTTGACGGTGGCCCATGCAAGAGCCCTGGTTTGCCTGATTCCAAAAAGTGTGGCATGCTTTTCAGCAGCCTGTGAACTGGTAAATCAACCTTGACGCCTACAGGGAAACGATGGCCATGAAAACGTCCAAACGCCATTCTATCGCCCGGATACTCGATATCGGATACGAGGAATTCCTGCCTTTTTTCGACGGGTTCAGCGAGGGCCTGCTCATTGTCGATCGGACCGGCACCATCATCTATTACAACCCCACCATGGCCGCCATCGACGAACTGGACCCGGCTGATGTGCTCGGGAAAAAAGTGGTGGACGTGTATGACCTGTCCGAAGAGGGCAGCGTGATCATGCAGTGTCTGAAGAACCGGCAACCCATTATCGACCGGTCGATGCTCTACCGGACGCGGCGAGGGAAGGTGGCCAATACCATCCACACCGTGTTTCCCCTGTTTAAGCGTGGCCGGCTCGAGGGAGCCATCTGTCTGGTGCGGGAATACAACGTGCTGGAAGAGACCATTTCATCCATTTCCATTCCCCGGCCCAAACGGGTGCTGCCCAATGACACACGGTTTGATTTTGATGCCATTGTGGGCAGCAATATCGATTTCCTTAGAGCGGTCAACACGGCTAAAATGGCTGCCAATACTCCCTCGCCGGTCATGCTGTATGGGGAGACCGGAACCGGAAAAGAGCTCTTTGCCCAGGCCATTCACAACCACAGCGGGCGCAAAAGCAGTCGCTACACGGCGGTGAACTGTGCCGCCATACCGGAAAATCTGCTCGAGGGGCTGCTCTTCGGAACCACCAGCGGTGCCTTTACCGGGGCACGCAATAAACTGGGGCTGTTCGAGCGCGCTAGCGGCGGGACCCTTTTTCTGGACGAACTCAACTCAATGGCCACCGGACTTCAAGCCAAGATTCTGCGGGTGCTTCAGGAGCGCAAGGTGCGCCGTCTGGGATCCCTGAGAGAGACGGAGATCGATCTTAAAATTATCAGCAGCGTGAACAAAGCGCCCCATGTGGCTATTGCGGAAAATTCTCTGCGACCCGACCTGTTCTACCGGCTGGGCGTGGTGTTCATCCCCATCCTTCCCCTGCGTGACCGCAAAGAGGACATCGTTTTGCTGGCGCGCCATTTCCTGGCCAAGCACAGCCGGGCGTTGAACCGCAAGGTAACCGACATCTCCGGCGACGTGCTGGCCCTGTTCAACGATTATGACTGGCCCGGCAACGTCCGTGAATTGGAGCATGTCATTGAAGGGGCCATTAATCTGGTAGTTTCCAGCCGGACCATCGAGCGGCGGCACCTGCAGTCCCACCTCACCACCTGGCGACGGTTACGGGGGCAGCCGGAAGCCGGTTCATCATCGGATGGATACGGTGTTCAAGGGCAGCAACGTGAACGATTGTCTGTCCCACCCCCCGGTGACGGTCAGCGTCCGGTGGACAGCGGGAAAGGGCTGCTTGCCACCCAGGCCGACCACGAGAAGAAGGTAGTGGTGGATGCACTGGCCGCCCATGGGGGAAACATCACCCGGGCGGCAAAAAACATCGGCATTTCACGGCAGCTGTTCAACTACAAGATGAAAAAGTACCGCATCGACCGGCGGGACTATATGACATGAGTTGGGCGCTGTCATTTGGCATTTGGAGGTTGACATTCCGCAAACGGGTGACATGAACGCAGCAGACGACAGCCGGTTGTCCTATTTCGAGGCCATTGTTGAAGCCTTTGACGGCATGGTTTACGTCTGCTCACCGGACAACCGGATCGAATTCGTAAACCGGCAGGTGGTGGAGCGGTTGGGCCGGGATCCGGTGGGGGAACCCTGCCACAAGGCCCTGTACGGTAACGATGAAATTTGCCCATGGTGCCCGGAACAGGATGCCTTCCATGGAAAGACGGTTCGGTGGGAGTTCAAGAACCCGATGACCGGGCGATGGTATTACAACACGGCCACCCCCATCGTCCATATCGACGGATCCATTTCCAAACTGAGCCTCTGCTTCGATATCACCGAAAAAAAACGCGCCGAAGATGCCCTCCTGGAAAGCGAGCGCCGTTTGAGCACCCTGATGAACAATCTGCCTGGGATCGTATACCGATGCCGTGCAGACGAATCCTTTACCATGGAGTTCGCCAGCCGGGGCAGCAAACGGCTGCTTGGATTCGAACCCGAGGAACTGCTGGAAAAAGGACCCCATGCCTATCAGCGGATCGTTCACCCGGAGGATCGAAAGAACATGCTGAACCTGGTGAGCGAAACCGTGGCCATGAAGCGTCCCTTCAGCTTTATCTACCGCATCCGGGCGGCCGGCGGAGAGGAAAAGTGGGTGTGGGAGCAGGGCGAGGGGGTTTTCGATGATGACCAACTGGTGGCCCTGGAGGGGTTCATCAGCGATGTGACCGCCTATAAAGAAGTGGAGCTGGATCTTCGCAAGGAGAACCTTCGCCTTCGTTCATCCATCAGCGATCGATACCGGTTCGGCGATATCATCGGTAAAAGTGAAAAGATGCAGGCGGTGTATGACATGATTCTCAAGGCGGCCGCCAGTGATGCCAGCGTGATCATCTTCGGTGAATCGGGCTCCGGCAAGGAACTGGTGGCCCGCGCCATCCATCGGTTGAGCGACCGCCGGGTGGGAAACTTCGTTCCGGTCAACTGCGGGGCCATTCCAAAGGACCTCATGGAACGGGAGTTTTTCGGCCACCTCAAGGGCGCCTTTACCGGAGCCAATTCGGATAAGGGCGGGTTCCTGGATTTTGCCAACAGCGGCACCCTGTTCCTGGACGAAATCGGCGAAATCGAACAGGCCATACAGGTAAAGCTGCTGCGGGTGCTCGACGGCGTCGGATATACCCCGCTGGGCGGCATCAAGCTCAAGAAAAGCGACTTCAGGGTCATTGCCGCCACCAACCGCGACCTGGTGAAGCTGGTCAAGGATGGGCGGATGCGCGAGGATTTTTTTTACCGAATCCGGATTTTGCCCATCCAACTGCCACCCCTGCGCGAGCGCAAAGAAGATATCCCGCTGCTTATCGATCATTTTCTGTCGAAGCTGACTAAGGGCAACGAAGGACCTCGACACCTGCCGGTGCGGGTTCGCGAGGCCATGGAAACTTACAGCTGGCCGGGTAATGTCCGGGAGCTGCAGAACGTGCTGCATACCTATATCACCTTGGGAAAACTGGATCTGATGGGGCAGATTTCAGTGACCGCGGGTGAAGAACAAGGTGTAACGGATACGACTTTTTTAAACGGTGAGGGGCTTCGACAACGGATGGATGCCCTGGAAAAAAAGATGATTCTCGGTGCCTTGGAAGCGGCCCGATGGCATCGCGGGCGGGCGGCTGAAGCCCTGCAGCTCAACTACAAGACGCTCCAGCGAAAAATGAAAGCTCACGGTGTAAAATAGTCCATATTTAGGACATATCTGTCCTATTTTAAAGAAACGCTAATATTTCAATCGATTAGTTTGTATCCTGCCTGAACGCGTGGACATTTATGTCCTGTCCCATCTAAATAAGCGTGTCTGAAAAAATAAATTTTTCTCTTTCATTTCAAGCGCCTGAAGAAAACCTCCCATTTGGCACAAATATTGAAATTTTTCTTTCATTGATAGGTGAGGAACCGGTTTCATCCCTTTTCCGGTAATGATGCAACCCGCTTTCACCTCCCACCTTCCTGCATGTGGCAACGATTCACGAAAACTTATAATCCTATGGGTTTTCGGTGTGCTGGGTATATTTTTCAACCATTCAACAAGGGAGCGTCATTCATGATGCCAACTGTGATCCACGAAAACTGTTCCGGATGCGGGACCTGCAAACTGGTCTGTGCAATGGAAAATTTCAGCGCTGTTCAGCCCGCCCGGGCGCTTTTGCGGATCGAAGGCCGGTTTCCCGCACCGGGGGATTACCAAATCCATTTCTGCGATCAATGCGGCGAATGCGCCGACAACTGCCCGGTGGAGGCCATTGTGATGGAATCCGGGGTTTATCGGGTGGATCAGGCCCTTTGCACCGGATGCATGATCTGTGTGGAAGTTTGCCCTAAAGGGGTCATGGTGGAACAACCGGGGTCTGAGTTCCCGGCCAAATGTATCCTTTGCGGCGCCTGCGCCAAAATCTGTCCCCGAAGCGCCATCGTGATGCCTGAAGCGGTGACTGCATAACTGACAATCAGAAAGGAAAGGCAATGAAAGACAACGCCATCGACAAAACCGTATCCGTTATCTCGGCCGTCTGCTGCCTGGCCTTCGTCTTCATGACGATGGCCTTCCCTGATCAAGTCAAGGAACTGTTCGACAAGATTTTCAAGTTTTTTATCAGCAACTTCGGGTGGGCCTACATGACCTGCGTGGCCGGTTTTGTCATTTTCTGCCTGACGGTGGCCTTTTCCCGCTTCGGCAACATCCGGCTGGGCAAGGATGACGAAAAGCCCGAATTCAGCCTGAATGCATGGTTTGCCATGCTTTTTGCCGCCGGCATGGGTATCGGCCTGGTCTTCTTTGGCGTTGCCGAGCCTATTTATCATTTTGCCGGCCCCCCCTTTGCCGAGCCCAAAACGCCTGAGGCGGCATCGGAAGCCCTGCGAACCGCCGTATTCCACTGGGGGTTGCATCCCTGGGCCTGCTACGCCACCGTGGCGCTGGTGCTGGCCTATTTTCAGTTTCGCAAAGGGTATCCGGGGTTGATCAGCGCCACCCTTACTCCGCTGATCGGTGAGAAGGCCGCCCGGGGAACCGCGGGTAAGGTCATTGATTCCATGGCCGTGGTCACCACCATGTTCGGTGTGGCCACGTCGCTGGGACTGGGGGCCCTGCAGGTGACCACCGGTTTGGACCTTCTCTACGGCATCGGCAAGGGCACAACGGTCTCCATCATCGTCATCGCCATCGTGACCGCCCTGTACATCACCTCCGCCGTCACCGGCATCAACAAGGGGATCCGCATCCTGAGCAACACCAATATGGTCCTGGCTTTCGGCCTCATGATACTCGTTCTGGTCCTCGGTCCTACCCGTTACATTTTAAACGTGTTGATCGAATCCATCGGCAACTACCTGCAGAACATCATCTGGCTCAGCTTTTTCGTGGATGCCAGCGGCGGTGTGGCCAAACACACGGGCTATGACTGGTCCGGCTCCTGGACCGTCTTTTACTGGGCCTGGTGGCTCACCTGGGCCCCCTTTGTAGGCGTGTTCATCGCCCGGATTTCACGGGGCCGAAAAATCCGTGAGTTCGTTCTGGGCGCCCTTTTGGCGCCGACCCTGCTGTGCGCCATCTGGTTCAACATACTCGGCGGTTCCGCTATTTTCCTGGAGCTCAACGGCACGCCGGGCATCGCCGATGCCACCTTTAAAGACGTGACCACGGCCATCTTCACGCTTTTCAACAACTTAAATATGAGTGCATTTCTATCCATGCTCTCCATGATCATCGTTTCCATCTTTTTCATCACCTCGGCCGATTCGGCCACCTTCGTGGTGGGAATGATGACCTCCGGTGGCAGCCTGGAACCCAAAACCGGACTGAAGGTGTTCTGGGGGCTGGTCTGCTCTGCCATCGCGGCCATGCTGCTGGTGGCAGGTGGCCTTAAAGCGGTCCAGACGGTCGCATTTGTGGTCTCCTTTCCTTTCATGATGCTGATGCTCTTAATGGCCTGGTCCTTTATCATAGCCATATCGGCCGAGACAGAAACAGCCAGAAAGCCGAAAAAACGAAAATCGACAAGCCGGTCCACAGAAACCGCTGCTGCGGCTGAAGCCGCCCAGGACCTGTAAAATTAAGGAGTCAAATCTATGTACGGATATGCCGGAACCATTCTTCGGATCAACCTGTCTACCGGAGCGATCGAAAAACAGCCGCTGGATGAGACCATGGCGGAGCAATACATCGGTGGCCGGGGATTCGTGGCCAAGCTGCTCTTCGACGAACTGCCGCGGGGAATCGACCCCTATGACGAGAAAAACCTGTTTATCGCCGCTACCGGTCCACTGTCCGGCCACCTGGTGCCGGCTAGCGGCAAGACCCACTTCGGCGCCAAATCACCGGCCACGGGCGGCTATGCGGACAGCAATATGGGCGGCCACTTCGGCCCGGCACTGAAATACGCCGGGTACGATGTGCTGGTCCTCACCGGGCGTGCACCGGCGCCCAGCTACCTGTTTATCGAAGACGGCCGGGTGGAGATCCGACCGGCCGATGCTTACTGGGGACAGGGTGCGCTGATCGCCGAGAAAAACATGAAAACGGAGCTAGGTGAGGATTTTCAGATTATAACCATCGGTCCGGCCGGCGAAAAACGGGTGCGCTACGCCTGCCTCTCCCACGACTTCGGACGTCAGGCCGGCCGCAGCGGCGTAGGGGCCGTGCTGGGGTCCAAGCAGATCAAGGCCATCGCCGTCAAGGGCACGGGAAGCCTGCCTGTGTTCGATTTGAAGAAGGCCTTCGAAGCGGGAAAGGAAGCCTACAAGAAGGTGGCCGCCAAACCCGGCTTCACCGAGTGGACCCCCGAAGGAACCGCCGGTATCACCAATTGGGTCAACGAGGTGGGTGTGTTTCCCACGCGAAACTTCAAGACATCGTTCTCCGATCATTACGAAGAGATCAACGGCAAGGCCATCTTGAAAAAGCTGAAAATCACCGACAAGGGGTGCTACTGCTGTCCCACCCCCTGCGGTAAATACGGCCATACCAAAACCAAACTGGGCAGTGCCTATGTGGAGGGTCCCGAGTACGAGACCATCGCCCTGTTCGGCGGCAACTGCGAGCTCAAGACCATCGAAGAGGTGGCTTACGCCAACTACCTGTGCGACGAACTGGGCATCGACACCATTTCATCGGGCGCCGTGATTTCCTGGACCATCGAGTGCTTTGAAAAGGGCATTCTCAGCGAAAAGGAGATCGGCCGGCCGGTTAAATTCTCCGACCTTGAAACGGTGGATTACCTGCTGGAGAAGATTGTCGCCAGGGAGGGCATCGGCGATCTGCTGGCCGAAGGCGTGAAGAAGGCTTCGGAGAAGGTGGGGCAGGGGTCGGACGTGTTTGCCATTCACGTCAAGGGACTGGAGTGGACCGGGTATGAGTGCCGCAACGCGCCCTCCATGATGCTGGCCTACATGACAGCCGACATCGGCGCCCATCATTCCCGCGCCTGGGTGCTGGGCCACGACATGGCCGGGGCCTGGACCAACGTCCACGACCTGGTGAGCGGCGGCGGCACGGTGGAGCGGCAGCCCCAGGCTCAGATCAAGGCGGAAAGCGCCCGCTACGTCATCGACTCCCAGCACACCCGTCCCCTGTTCGACGCCCTGGGCATCTGCCGGCTTCAGCTGATGGAACTGGGCTTCGAGGTGGAGAATTACGTAGAACTCTTCTATTTTATCACGGGCAAAAAACGGCAGCTGGGATTTTCCGCCGGAGCGGTTTTCCACCGAACCCATCCCATCCGGTCCCAACGAGGGCTATTTTATCCCCAAGGAGAAAATGGAGCAGCTGCTGGACTGGTATTACGCGGCCAGGGGTTGGGATGCCAATGGGCTTCCCACCAGAGACACCCTGGTTCGCCTGGGGCTCGAAGATGTGGCCGATGTACTGAGGGCCGAAGGCGTACTGGACGCTTAATTTTTTAAGGAGTGTCCATCCAGAAATAGTGGATTTTGGTTCAGGCCAAGGCCGCAGGGAATTTGAAACCGCAGGCGTAGTGGCGCTACGTCGAGGATTTCAAATGAGCGAGAACGCCGGCCTGGTGCAAAAGACGCTATTTATGGACGGACATAATGGAGGAACAACGATGCTGCTGGGACTGCACACATACAGCTTTCATCTGCATGGCATGGGACAGAACTGGGGGGGACACAAACTCGCCTGGGAGCAGGTATGGGATGTTTTCGGCCTGATGGACGAGGCCAAAAAGCTTGGGCTCGACGGTCTGCACCTTACTGCTGCCGATCTGGGCAGGACCGACGACAGCCACCTCAAAGATGTCCGCAATGCGGCGGAGGAACGGGGGTTGTATCTGGAGTATAATTTTTCCTTGAATGCCTCTGAATACGACGACCGCCTGACCAACACCATGGAGCAGGGCATCGCCATTGCCGAGAAGATCGGTTCGGATATCGGCAAGATCAGCATGGATGTCCACCGGCCCCATCCAGTGTGCGGCTCGGCCTTTCATCCTGAAGTCATTGTGCAGCTGGAGCGCATTGCCCAGCTGGCCATCGCCGCGGCGCCGGTGGCCCAGAAAGCCGGTGTGCGCCTCTGCCTGGAAAACCACACCGAAGCCTTCAGCGACGAAGTGCTCTGGACCATCAACCGGGTCAACCATCCGTATGTGGGGGCCTGCGTGGACACCAACAACTCTCTCATGGTGGGACCAGTACGGGTGCCGGATCACCGGCGTGGCCACCGGCACCGGCGATGTGCCCATGAAAGAAGCCTACCGGATCATTTGCAGCAACCCCTCCATGCAGCGCCTCAACCTGGAGGTGGAGTTCGATCCGGGAACGGACGGTCCTGAAGAAGCCCGGCGCCGGGAATATACAGCGGTGGTCGAGAGCATCCGCTTTGCCCGGGAAGATCTGGGCGTTGGACAAGGTTAGCATCCCCAATTTGCAAGAAGGAGAATTGGACCATGAGAAAAATATTGACACCGGAGCAGTTCAACCAGGAAACGGCCGATGCACTGTCCACGCTCACCACCACCGCTTCCATCGAATCCTTTCGAGCTCAGTTCACCGAACCGGCCATGGCGGCCCTGGCCAAGGAATCCATCGATGTGTGGGAGAACTTTGCCCAGGTGACCGGCCTGGAAGGCTACGAAATCGACCTGCACCACGGCGGCTACCTGTTTTTGACTACCGAGGAGGAGATGGTGGCCGATTTTAAGGCCACAGTGGCGGCCTACCACAAAGTCGGCGTGACCGATTCCGAATACCTGACCGGAGACGAGATCCTCAAGCGCTGGCCCTGGCTGAACCCCGAGATCAAGGCCGGTGCCTTTCGGGCCAAAGACGGCTGGTTCTCCGCCCACGAAGTGACCCAGGGGTTTGCCCGGGCCGCCGATCATGCGCGCTTTTACGTGCGCACCCAGGCCACCGGCATCGAGACCGATGCCAAGGGGGTCTGCGCCGTGATCACCGATCGTGGGCGCATCAACACGCGGGTGGTGGTCAATGCCGCCGGGCCTTTTGCCATCAACGTGGGCCGTTGGGTGGGGCTGGATCTGCCCATCTACCAGATGCGCCGACAGCGCGTCTTTGTGGCGCCCCATCCCAAGATCCCCCGGGATGCGCCCCTGATCATGGATGTGGACAACGAATCCTACTGGCGGCCGGAAACCGGCGGGGCCCTGCTGGGCTGGCACGACCCCGAAGAGCTGAAGAGCGACCCCATGGAAGATCCCCAGGGGGACTGGGATTTTCCCGCTTTCACCCTGGAGATGTGCTCGCGCCTCAGCCCCTTCTGGACCGAGGTGGTGGATGACCTGAAGCAGGAGGATTTGTCGGTGTATGCCGGCCAGTATGTGCATGCGTCTGACGACCAGCCCCTCATCGGGCCGGTGAGCGGCATTCCCGGCTTTTACCTCAACTGCGCCTACTGGCCGGGGGTGATGCTGTCGGCGGCCGCCGGCCGATGGACCTGCGACCTGATTACCGGCAAGATGAAGCCTGAAGACAACCCGCTGCGGTTGAGCCGCTTCGAAGAGGGGCTGACCACCGCACCGGGGGCTTTTATGCGGGGTCGGCACTTATAGGGGGTTGGCTGTGCAACAATCGATCTTAGGATCATTTCTAAAAGCGTTGTTAAGATCGTAAGGATTCGAGGGGTCAAGGATTCAAGGCTAATGCCCAGGCATGCCAAACCTTGAACCCTCGGATCCTTGAATCCTCGAACCCTGGCTACCTTCTTGGTCAACGAATCCGAAAATTACATTATTACATTAAATATCTACTATCGAGGAGGGACCCCCATGCAGCAATTTGAGTATTTTACTGACGACGATGTCCGGAAGATTCACGAAGCGACCCTGCGCGTGCTGGAGACGGTGGGCGTGGACTTCGGGTATGTGCCGGCCGTTGAGGTGTTTAAAAAGGCCGGCTTCAAAGTGGAGGGCGAGCGGGTCTTTTTTTCGCCCAAGATGGTGATGGAGCAGGTGGCCAAGGCCCCTTCCGAATACACCCTGCAGGCGCGCAACCCGGAGAAAAACGTGGTTATCGGCGGCGACAACATCGCCTACATCCCCTGCTACGGCCCCCCCTTTGTCTGTGATCTGGATCGGGGCCGGAGAGAATCCACCCTGGAAGATTTCACCAACTTCGTCAAGCTCTCCTATGCCAGCAAGAGCATGGACATCACCGGCGGCATGATGGCCGAGCCCAACGACATTCCCCATGAACGAAGAAATGCCGAGATGATGTATGCCTCCATGCGCTATTCGGACAGGCCCTTCATGGGCGGTGCCATTGGCGCCGAGGCAGCCCGGGAAACCATCGAAATGGCAGCCATCCTTTTCGGATGCTCGGAAGCAGAACTGGCCGATAAGATGCCCATGATCAGTATTTTGTGCACCTTGACGCCGCTGGCCTATGACGACAGGATGCTCAGCGCCATCATGGAATATGCCAAAGCCGGGATGCCCCAGCTGATCTCATCCCTCTCCATTGCCGGCGCTACCTCCCCGGAAGGCACCCCGGTGGTCTTTTCCGGCTCATCCTCGGCCGCTGCCATGCGCTACGGCACCCTGAGTGTCGGCGCACCGGAGATGGCTGTGAATACGGCGGCCACGGCCCAGATGGCCCGATTCTACGGTATTCCCAGCCGCGGAGGCGGGGCCATTACCGATTCCAAGCTCCCCGATGCCCAGGCCGGTATGGAGTCCATGATGAGCCAACTCATGGCCACCTTGTCCGGCGTTCATTTCGTGCTTCATTCCGCGGGTATCCTCGAAGGGTACATGGCGGCGTCATACGAAAAATTCATTCTCGACGACGAAATCTGTGGCATGTGCAAGCGAATTAAGCGTGGCGAAACGGCCGATCCGGAAAAGCTGGCTCTGGATGTGATCGCCCAGGTGGGGCCGGGCGGCGAATACCTGACCCACATGCACACCTTCCAGAATTTCCGCAAAGCGTTCTACACACCGATCATGGAGCAGAAGGAAGCATACGCCGGTTGGAATGAGAAAGGTGGGGAGTCCATCGAAAAAGTGGCCAACCGCAAATGGAAGGAAATTCTCGAGGCCTACCAGGAGCCCGCGATGCCCGACGAAGCGCTTGGCGAATTGGAGAAGTACATCGAGAAAAAATACGGACGGTGAACCCTGAACCCTGAACCCGTGAACGCTTACAAGTACGGCAGATAGTACTTGGCTGGATTCGCGAACTGATTTGTTCGATTGGCTGTCTGGAATCAACGCAAATAATTTTTCACTGTTAGGCGAAAAATTATTTGCTGAAAAGAAAAATAATTTTCTTTTTCTGCTTTCTTTGAAAATGGGCACCCATTTGAGGCGTTCCCAAGAAATCAGTTAACAAACTATTGTTAAAGGCAAACTGGTAACCCATGAAGCCTTTATTTATCAGATGAATTCGAATCATTTGCTGCGGTATGTTTATTGCTTATTGGTAGTTTGTTATATGTGATCTGTGTGGTTTTGTTTTTTAACGGAAGTAAACCCCCAACCCCCAACGGAGGAACCCATGAGAGGAAAGAAACTGATAGCGAGTATGATGATGGCCTGTTTTGCCCTGACCCTGTTTGCCGGAGCGGCGGCTGCCGAGAAAGTCCTCAAGGTCGGTATCCTCGGTCCGTTCACCGGGCCGTCGGCCAAAAGCGGAGCCGAGTTCAAGGGTTCTGTGACCATGGCCTTTGAGAAAGTCAACAACATGGTTGGCGACTACAAGCTCGAGCCTGTCTGGGTTGACAGCCAGAGCGACCCGGCCAAAGTGACCAGCGCCTATGCGGAAGCGTGCGAGCGCATCGGCATCCAGGCCGGTGTGATCAACTGGCACAGCTCCACGGCCGTGGCCGCCATGGATGTGGCCGCCCAGTACAAGGTGCCCCACATGTTCGGTTTCGGCGCCACCGAAGTGGTCAACGAGAAATGGAAGAGCGATCCCGAAAAATACAGCTACTGGGGTGGCAAAGGCTGGCCGATTCCCGGCAAGCTGATGGCCGGTTATGCCGAAACCATCGACAATGCCGTAAAGGATGGAAAGTTCAAACCCAAGGCAAAGGTTGTCGCCATTGCCTGTGAGGATACCGACTGGGGTCACAGTGCCGGTGACGCTGTTGCCGCCGAGTTCGAGAAAAAAGGCTGGAAAGTGGGGGCAAAGGATTATTTCCCAATTACCCAGACCGACTTCTACCCCCTGCTGGGCAAATACAAGAAAAAAGACGTGGCGGTTATATTCAGTACCAGCACTGCCGCGCCGGTCACTTCTGCCTTTATTAAACAGACCCGTGAAGTGGGCCTGAAATCCCTGATCATCATCGACGGTCTGGGCTGGTCCGGCGACTGGTACAAGATGGCCGGTGCCGCCTCCGACGGCGTGCTGGACATGATTCCCCAGCTGACCACCAAAGAAGCCAAGGATTGGGCCGTGGAGTTCGAAAAACGCTTCGGCATGAAGCCCAGCCCCTCCGCCGGCGGCCTCTCCTATGACGGCGCCAGCTTCTTCGTCAAGATTTTGAAGCGTACCCTGGAAAAGTACGGCAAACTGGACAAAGTCACCATCCACAAGGTGTTTGTGGAAGAGGTCAACACCGGCAAACTGACCTACTCCAAGGCGGACGGTGCCATCATCATGAACGAGTACCGCTACAACATGGACACCATGCCCGACCCGGTGGTGGCCCGTGACGGCTATTTCTTCCCGGTGATCCAGTACAAGGGGGGCAAGGGCTCCATCGTCTATCCGGGAGACTGGGCCGAAGCCGAGTTCATGGCGCCTAAATAATTCTGTTTTAATTCGATAAGCCGCCGACGCGGTTGATAAAACTGGCCGCGTCGGCATCCCCAACTCCGAAATCAGGTGAGACGCAAATGATCGTACTGGAGACCAAGGAGTTAACCAAGCAGTTTGGCGGGTTGACGGCGGTGAACGCGGTGTCCATGCACATCAACGAAGGGGACATCGTGGGGCTGATCGGCCCCAACGGGGCGGGCAAGACCACGCTGGTCAATGCCATTGCGGGATTGAACCCGCCCACCTCGGGCCAGGTGTTCATGTTCGGCAAGAACACGACGGGCAAGGCCCCGGAAAAGATGTGCCGGCGGGGATTGTCGCGCACCTTTCAGATCCCCATCCCCTTTCCCAAGATGACCGTGCTGGAAAACGTGATGACCGCTACCATCTTCGGCAACAAGCCGGGCACGATCAAGGACCCGGCGGCCCACAGCCGCAAGATGCTAGAATTCGTGGATTTTCCCATTGCCGAAGATACCATCAGCGAGCAGCTCAACACCGTGCAGCTCAAACGCCTGGACCTGGCCCGGGCTTTGGCCAGCGGCCCGAAGATGCTCTTTCTCGACGAACTGGCCTCGGGGCTGAGCGAAGGCGAGCTCAAGGAGATCATGAAACTGATTTTTAAGACCCGCGACCAGGGGATCACGATCCTGATGATCGAGCACATCATGCAGCTGATCATGAGTCTGTGCAACCGGCTGGTGTGCATCCAGTTCGGCACCAAGATCGCCGAGGGCACAACCGAAGAGGTGGCCAATGACCCCAAGGTGACCAAGGCCTACCTGGGCGATGCCGGGGAAAGTTGTGAGCCCGACGCCCAACAACCCGCTTAACCAACGGAGATGCGATGCTACTGGAAGTGAAAAATCTCAATGCCGGTTACGGTTTTTTGCAGATCCTGCGCGACGTGTCGCTGACCGTGGACACCGGCGAATACGTGTGCCTGGTGGGCCCCAACGGGGCGGGCAAGAGCACGACGCTCAAGACCATCGCCGGGCTGGTGTCTCCCATGAGCGGCGAGATTCTGTTCAACGGTGAACCCATCGGTAGCCTGCCGGGCAACAAGGTGGCCCGCAAGGGCATCTCCTTCGTGTCCGAAGAGATGAACCTGTTCGTCAACATGACGGTTCAAGAAAACCTGGCCATGGGCGCCTACACCCTCAAGGATAAAAAACTGCAAAAGGACCGCCTGGATTTTGTTTACGATCTCTTCCCGCGTCTGGTGGAGCGGCGCAACCAGCTGGCCGGCACCATGAGCGGGGGCGAGCGCAAGATGCTGGCCATCGGCCGGGGACTCATGCCCAATCCGAAGCTCCTTCTGGTGGACGAGCCCTCCTTCGGCCTGGCCCCGCTGCTCACCGAAAATGTATTCCAGTCCCTGGACACCCTGGTGAGCCAGGGAGTAACCATCATGGTGGTGGAGCAAAACGTGACCAAGACTTTGGCGGTGACCGACCGGGGATACGTGCTGGAAAACGGCCGGATCGGATTGTCAGGTAAGAGCAGTGACCTGGCCTGCGACGCCCATGTGAGAAAGGTATTTTTAGGGGTTTAACCGGAAAGGAAATCGTTCATGGCTGAACAGGTAAAAAAACGCATATGGGAACGGTTATTCAAGTGGTGTAAGTCCCTTGCCGGATTAACGGTTATCGCCACCGTGGTGATTGCTCTGCTGGCCACCATTGACCGGGGCGGCTACGTGCTGGTCAACACCATCATCACCGGCGGGATGACGGCCCTGGTGGCCATGGGTCTGGCACTGACCCTGGGGGTGCTCAACATTCCCATGTTCGCCCATGGGGAGTACTTCATGATCGGTACCCTGACGGCCTACTATGTGTTTACCCCCATCAGCACCTATGTCAACACCCACCCCGAGTCTGCGCTGGTCTTCTGGGGGCCGCTGATCACCGTGGTGGCTGCCATGATCGTCGGTGCACTGGCGGGGGTGATCTCCGAGGTGCTGGTGTTTTCCCAGCTTCGAAAGCGCAGCCGTGAAAACTGGGTGATGAACTCTTTTCTGCTTACCGTGGGGCTTTCCGTGGTGCTGATCAACGCCCATCAGCTGTTTTTCGGGGCGGACTTTAAAGGCATCACCCGCTACTGGGCCGGCATGCCCATTACGGTCATGGACGTGTACATCTCCCGTGACCGGGCCATGGCCTTTGTTCTGGCGGCAGTCGTGGTGGCCGCTTTCTGGTTTTTCATGACCTATACCCGCACGGGACGCGCCATCCGTGCCGTGGCTCAGGACGAGACCGGGGCGCTGATCGTGGGTATCGGCTTAAACGGTATCCTTTTATTGACCATGTCGCTTTCCTGCGCCCTGGCGGCCATTGCCGGTGCCGGATTGCTTTTCATGTATCCCTCCTATCCGTCGGTGGGGCTGGAGCCGCTTTACATGGCCTGGTTCGTGGTGATTCTTGCGGGCCTGGGCAACGTGCTCGGGGCGGTGATGGGCGCCTTCATGGTGGCCCTGCTCAAGGTGCTGACTATCGAGTACATCGGTTCCGGGTGGGATTTTGTGGTGCCCTCGGCCCTGATCATCGTGATCCTGATTTTCAAACCCAGCGGCATATTCGGCTCCGAAGTGCGCGGCGTACTGGACAAGTAACGGAGGATTCATGGACAACACGACACCGAACGCCAACCCTTTTGACAAACTGCTGGACCTGTTGTGCTTAACTCCGCTGGGCCTTTTGTCCCTTCGATTTTACCGCCGGGCTGATCAACATCGTCAACTTCGGTTACTGCGCCATCATGGGCTTAGGAGGCTACACCTCGGCCATCCTGGCCGAGCGCATCGGACTGAGCCCGTGGCTGGGCATGCTGGCCGGGGGCTTGGTTGCCGCCATCTTGGGGCTGGTCATCGGCATGATTACGCTACGGCTGCGAGGCATTTTTGCCGCGTGCCTGGCCTGGTTCTTCGGTCTGGCACTCATGGGCCTTGCCACCAAGATGGTCTGGCTCACCCGCGGTCCCATGGGCATGCGGGTGGACCGGCTGTTCGATACCCCATCCAATGTGCCCTATTACTACCTGCTCCTGGCGATGATGGTGGCCGTCTACACCATTTGCAAGTGGGTGACGCGCACCCGCATGGGGGTGGCTTTTAAAGCCATCGGTCAGAACATGGAAGCGGCGCGCACCTCGGGAATCAACCCGGTGTTTTACCGCGTGAGCAACTTTGTGCTGTCTTGCGCCCTTGGCGGGGTGCTGGGCGGATTTTACGCCCATTATTACGGGATCCTCACCCCGGATATGATGCACACTTCCAAAACGGTTGAAGTGCTGGCCGTAGCCTATATCGGCGGCCGGGGCAGCCTTTGGGGCGGGGCGGCCATCGCCTTTCCCTTCATCTTTGCCATGGAACTGGTGCGCTCGTCCCTGTCCAACCTGCCGGGCCTGAACCTGCTCCTGTACGGCCTGCTGCTGATCCTGGTGATGATCTACTACCCGGGCGGCTTTGCCCAGTTCTTCGATACCTATCTGCGAAAACCAAAAAACAGGATGATGGATTATTTCCTCAACGGGGCCTACGGTGGTGCCAAATGAGGTGGTAGTTATATAACCCATTGCTATAATAATTAATATAATCGGAACCGACCATATGCCGACGCAATACCTATACCCAAAAGGAGACAAATCGTTATGAAATCACAGGCAAAAGTCGTTGTTATCGGTGGGGGTGCCATCGGTGTGAGCGTTGCCTATCACCTGGCAAAATACGGCTGGCGTGATGTGGTCCTTATTGAAAAACATGAACTGACCTCCGGATCCACATGGATGGCAGCCGGCAACTGCTCATTTTTTCACGGCAACTACTACTGCACCCAGGTCAACATGAAGAGTATCGAGATCTACCAGCAGCTGGAATCCGAAACCGGGCAAAGCGTGGGCTGGCACACCACCGGCTCCATCCGCACGGCGGACAACCCCGGCCGCATGGAAGAGCTGGGATATATCTACAGCATGAACCGCTGCCTGGGCCTGGACGTGAGCTGGATTACACCGGAAAAGATGAAAGAGATGCACCCGCTGATCAACACCGAAGGCATCATCGGCGGTCTTTACTGGCCCGATGACGGTGATGTAGATCCAAACAGCATCACCATGGCCATGAGCATCGGGGCCAAGAAGCACGGTGCGGAAATCAATACCCATACCCAGGTCACCGGCATCGACCGCAGCGCCTCCGGTGAGTGGCTGGTGCATACCGACAGGGGCGACATCACCTGTGAATACGTGGTCAACGCCGCTGGCCTGTGGGCGCCGGAAGTGGCCAAGATGGTGGGCCTTGAAATCCCCTCCATAGCGGGTGAGCACACCCACATCCTTTTCGAAGCCATCGACGTTGTTGAAAAACACGACACCTATCTGCCCCTGGTGCGTGATCCCGACCGCTCCATCTATATCCGCCAGGAGATGGACAGCCTGATCCTGGGTCTTTACGAGAGCAAGGTAAAACAGTGGAATCCCAGAGGCGTGCCGTGGGATTACGCCCAGACCGAACTGCAGCCGGACATCGACCACATCGCCGATTTCATCGAAAATGGCATTTATCGCTTCCCCATCATGGGTGACACCGGCTTCAAGCACGTCACCGACGGCCCCATCACCTATACGCCCAACGGCGACCCGCTGGTGGGACCGGCCTACCCGCTGAAAAATTTCTTCCACGCCTGCGGGTACAGTTTCGGCATCACCCAGGCCGGCGGTATCGGGCATTATCTGGCCGGCTGGATCATGAACGGCGAACCCGAGATCGACCTGTGGCCGGTGGACAGCCGCCGCTACGGCAGCTATGCCAACTGGGCGTACAACCATGAGAAGATCGAGGATACCTATCCCCGCCTGTACGCCATCATCTGCCCCAACGACTGGCGTGACGCCGCCCGCCCCAACCGCACCGCGCCCATTTACGAGTACCAGAAGCAGGCCGACGCGGTATTCGGCGACTACTATGGCTGGGAATGCCCCAACTACTTTATTGACGGCAGCGATGACCGCCGTGAGAATCCCGGCTGGAAACGCAACAACACCTTCAAATATGTGGATGCCGAGTGCAAGCACGTCATGGAGAAGGTGGGCATCCTGGACCTCTCCCGCTTTGCCAAGACCCGCATCACCGGCCCCGGCGCCGAGGCCTGGCTCAACCAGATGACCTGCCAGAAGGTGCCGACAAAAGACGGCCGCATCGCCCTGTCCCCCATGCTGGACAAAAACGGAAACTTCAAGTCGGACATGACCGTCACCAGGATCAAGGACGGCGAGTACTTCTGTGTCACCGCCTCCGTGGGCAAGCGTCACGACCAGCACTGGCTGATGGAAAATCTGTCGTCGGACGGCAGCGTCTGCATGGAAGATGTGACCTACGAGATGGGGTGCCTGGTCCTGGCCGGTCCCAAGAGCCGTGACGTATTGGCCAAAGCCTGCTACGACGATGTCTCCAACGAAGTCTTCCCATTCGGCACCAGCCGGGAGATCTATGTGGGACGGGTCAAATGCCGGGTCAACCGCATGAACTACGTGGGTGAACTGGGCTATGAGATTTTTCATCCCATCGAGTCCCAGGTTTCGGCCTTCCAGACCCTGATGGCCGCGGGCGGGGAATTCGATCTGAAGATGTTCGGCATGTACGCCATGGATTCCATGCGCCTGGAAAAGGGCTACCTGGCCTGGAAGAGCGAAATGAACGTTCACCATACCCCGCTGGAGACCAATGTGGCCTGGACGGTGAAGATGGACAAGGACTTCATCGGCAAGGCCGGACTGGAGAAGCAAAAGACCACCGGTATTCCCCGGCAGCTGGTCTGCCTGGTTTGCGAGGCAGAAGACGCCGATCCCTGGGGCTACAACCCAATCTTCAACGGGGATCAGATCGTGGGCATGACATCTTCGGGCGGGTATGGACATCGTACCGACAAGAGCATCGCCCTGGGTTACGTGCCCCCGGATCTGGCGGCATCGGGCACCCGGCTGGAAGTGGAAGTCCTGGGCAAGAAGATGGCTGCGGAAGTGGTGGCCATGCCCCTGTATGATCCGAAAAATGAGCGGATGAAGGCCTAATGCCTATCCAGAAACGGTCTTTTTGCCCGATATCTGCGTTATGCAGAAAATTTTATCCTCGGAATATCAACTATATGCCTGTAGTAAAATTTTCTGCATGCCTTGATCTCGAATAAAAATCCTCGTTTCTGAACAGACATTGACGATTTAGTGAATGCAGGGCCTCCTCCTGCTGCCGGGGCGGGTACGACCCCACGGCACCTCCCCTAAGGGGGTCACACCCGCTTTCCCCGGTAACGGAAAGCGCCTTAAAAACAGAATACGATAGAGGACACCATCATGCAGATTTACGTATGCGTTAAACATGTGCCCGACACGGCGGCAAACATCAAGATTGTCGGCGAAAACGGCTTTGATGATGCCGGTTGTAAATTCATCGCCAACCCTTATGACGAATACGCCGTCGAACAGGCGGTGCAGCTGGTGGAAAAGAACGGCGGCGAAGTGATCGTCGTCACCGTCGGCAAGGCGGTGGCCGCCGCCACCATCCGTGCGGCCATGGCCATGGGCGCCCATAGAGGGATTCTGATCACCGTGGATAGCCAATTTCTGGACAGTCAGACTACAGCCCAAGCCCTGAAGGTTGCCATCGAGCAGGACGGCAAACCGGACATTATTTTCACCGGCAAGGGTGCCGTGGACTCCGAAGGCTTTCAGACCCTGTACCGTCTGGCCGCCGGCATGAATCTGCCTGTGGTCAATGAAATCAACAAAATGGAGCTGGGTGAAGGCAAAGCCACCGTGGGGCATGAGATCGGCGGTGGTGCCCGAGAAGTTCTCGATGTCTCACTGCCTTGCGTGCTGGGGACCACCAAAGGCCTCAACGAACCGCGCTACCCCAAGTTTCCCGACATTATGAAGGCCAAAAAGAAAGAGATCAAACAGATAACCATTGCCGATCTGGGCATCTCTGTCGACGGAGCCCAGAGCGAACTGGAGAAGCTGGAAAAGACCCCGGATCGATCCGGCGCCAAAATGCTCGAGGGCGATGTTCGCCAGGCGGTGGAAGAGTTGGTAAATATACTCAAAGAAGAAGAAAAAGTAATCTGATGCTGGCGGAAACGGCATCTTGTGCCCCGGGCCGGCGTTCTCACATTTTTTCCATCCTCGACGTAGCGATGCTACGCCTGCGGTGTGAAAAATGCTGCGGCCTTGCCCCGAAACACAATCTACCATTTCCGGGGAGACTTAAAAAAGTCAATCAACCGGCAAAAGAAGGAGAAAAAGTATGGCTACCATTGGAATTTTAATTGAGACCGAAGACGGCAATGTGAAAGACACCAATTTCGGCGTACTCACCGCGGCCCGCGGGCAGGGCGACGGGACGATTATCGCCTTGATGATGGACGGTTCGGCAGACGGCGCCAAGGATGCCCTTGGAAAATACGGCGCCCAGAAAGTGGTGCAGCTCTCCGCCGACGGCGCAGACCTTTCCACCAGTCACGACCTCAAGGCACGGACACTGGCCGCCGCCATTGAACACTACAGCCTGGATGCTCTATTGGGCCTGGCCAGCGCCCAGGGGCGGGACATCTTTGCCCGCCTGGCCGCTTTTATGAATCTTCCCCTGGCTTCGGATTGCATGGCTGTTGACATGGCGGCCAAAACCGTTAAGAAATCCCATTTTTCCGGCAAGGCTTTTGCCACCATCAAGATGTTAGGCAAGGTGATGCTGTGCGCCATCCGGCCCAATGCCATCGATGCGGTGGAAGCGCCGGCGGACGCCGCCATGGAGTCCTTTGCGGCGTCCGTCCAGGATCCGGGGCTGGTGAAAGTGGTTGAAGTGAAAAAAGAGGCCGCCGATGAAGTGGACCTGACCGAAGCCGGTGTCATCGTCACCGGCGGCAGGCCCATCGCATCGGCGGACAACTACAAGATCCTTGACGAATGCGCCAAGCTGCTGGGCGGCGCCATCGGCGCTTCCCGCGCGGCGGTGGATGCGGGATTTGCCCCTCACGCCATGCAGGTGGGGCAGACCGGAAAGACCGTCAGCCCCCGGCTCTACATCGGTTGCGGCCTGTCTGGCTCGGTGCAGCATTTTGCCGGCATGAAAACGTCCAAGGTGATTGTGGCCATAAACACCGACAAGGATGCACCCATCTTCGAAAAGTGTGACTACGGCATCATCGGCGACTTGTTCGACGTAGTGCCGGTGCTGACGGAGGTTTTAAAAGAGAAGTTGTAATTCGGAGTGAGTAATGGAACAGTATACCATCATCAAATCATTTGTCATGCTCATGGCCCTGGTCGGGGCCTTCTCCTTTTTCTTCATGCGTGTCAGGCGGCTTTATCGCCTGATGATGGCTGTTGAAGGCACCACCGAATTCAAACTGGACCAGATAGCCGCGCGTATCGGTGTGCTGTTCAAGGATGTGCTGGGCCAGGCCAACGTGCGGCGCAAGAAACTGCCCGGCATCGCCCATACCCTGATTTTCTTCGGCTTTCTGGCTGTTCAGCCCCACAGCCTGGAGTTGATGATCAAGGGCGTGTGTCCGGCCTTCGAGGTGGGGCACTGGATCCCCGGCCTTTACGGCGGCTACCTCTTCGTGGCCGATATTCTGGCGTCCTTTGTACTGGTCGGGTTTGCTTATGCCATCTACAGGCGAACCATGCTGCGTCCCCCCTACCTGACCCTGGGTACCGACGCCAACCTGATCATCCTGTTCACCTGCCTGATCATCATTACCTTTCAGTTCATTAACGCCTTCCAGCCTCTGCTGCCCCTGGAGCCCGGCGCCTATGACTACCGGGGTGTCTTTCCTGTTTCCGGTGCCTTTGTGAGCTTTTTCGGCCTGAATGAGATGAACCCGCAACAGGTGTTTGCCGGATATGAAATCGCTTACTGGATTCACATGGCCACCATTCTGGGCTTTTTGGTATACATCCCCGGCTCCAAACACCTGCATCTGCTGGCCGCCGCACCCAACGTGTTTTTAAAGCCACTTAAGCGGGAGAAGGCCATCGTCAAGACCGACATCGAAAATGAGGAACTGGAGACTTTTGGCCTGGGCAAGGTCAGCGAACTGAACTGGAAGAATGTCCTTAACCTGTACGCCTGCACTGAGTGCGGCCGCTGCGAGGAGCAGTGCCCGGCGGCCAATACGGACAAGCCCCTTTCACCTAAAAACGTGGTCCATGACCTCAAAGTAGACCTGCTGAACCA
>JABZFO010000101.1 GCA_014237405.1 Desulfosarcina sp.
ATTACCCTTTGAAATTGGAAATGCATTATCAGCTATGCTTAAAAGACGCATTCTTGAGCCTGACAATCTGCTATCGATTTGGGATGCTATACAGCAAATACCTGTTGATTTACGAAGCGTTGATATTCGTGAAGCATTGAAAATAGCATCTCGATTTAACATCTATGCATATGATGCATATTTTTTAGTGTGTGCTATTTCTTTACACAGCCCATTAATTACTCTTGACCGACATATGAATGTAGTCGCTCAGAGTTTGGGAATTCATATTATGGAGGTAACCTGATGAAAGTCTATACATATTCAGAAGCCCGTCAAAAATTTTCAATGGTTCTCGACATTGCCCGATCTGAAGATGTCATTATCAGGCGCCGAGGGGGTGAGACATTCAAAGTTATATTTAACAAATCCCCAAAATCTCCTTTTGATGTTGTAGGAATAAAAACAAAAGCAACCACAAAAGATATTCTTAATGCGGTAAGAGAATCTCGATCAGGGTCTGCCGAACGCCCCGCTTGAGTTGGCCAGGGTATACTCAGCCGATTTTAAAACTATCGGTTTTGACAATATTTTTTAATAGTAGAGTTTGTCGGTATTAAGCCCCCGGCAGTTAAGCTTAACGTTCACCGTCAAAGCTAATGAACCTCCCCGCCGCAAGCGGATGGGGTATAATAAAATTATAATCAATGAAAAGCGAAATAAGTACTAAAATGGGGGACATGCAGGAAGTGCTTGATGTTTAATATTCGATATGAAAGTTACAATGTTTCTATTAGTGAACTACGGTCGGGGGGTAGAAGAAGGGAAGAGGTTCAAGCAAGACGTGCAATGTCCTGGATCGGTGTCAGGGAACTTGGTTATTCCGGGGCTGATGTTGCGAGATACCTTGGTGTTACGAACTCTTGCGTCACGCGAATGATATCAACAGGGAAAAAACCGGATATAGATGATATCAATTTAGAGTTGTGACCGCCCTGCACGAATGTCCCCCATGTCGATTTTTATTGCGAAGCTGTGGTTTAATACCCCATCGCTTGCGACGATAAAATCGGATAGAACCTATTGTTGACACCCCGCTGTTTGCGGCAGGGTAGTTCATTAAGCAACGATGAATCGCGAAAAAACTAATGAACAGACTTTCTGCGTTTGCGTTCCTTAACGATAATTTCAAGTTCCTTGCTCATCTGGCCAGCAATTGCCGTATTTTCTTCTGCTCGTCTGGCCAGATATGGTAACGTTGATTCTACCGGTCCAAAGGGTAGGTATTTACTAACGTTATATCCGGCATTGGCAAGGTTAAAGCTGATATTATCGCTCATCCCGTAAAGCTGCGAGAAATAGATATGCGGGTGGTTATTAGCAAGTTTGTTTTCAGCCATATATTGAACCAGCAATTTGCAACTGTTTTCATTGTGGGTTCCCACACAAATTTCTACCACGTCAATATTGTCAATAAATATTTCCAGTGCCTTATTATATTCTATGTCCGTTTCCGATTTAGTAGCGTTAATGGGGGATTTGTACTCTAAACGGTGTGCCCTTTCTCTCTCCCCTTCAAGATAGGCGCCCCGCACGATTTTCATGCCTAATTTATAAGATCCGGATCTGGCTTGTTCTATCAATCGTTTAAAATAATCAATACGATCCCACCGGTACAATTGTATGGTGGTAAAAACGATTGCTTTATTCTTATTGTATTTCGACATCATTTCTTCAGCCAGCTGGTCTATTGCTGCCTGGATCCAGCTTTCTTCTGCATCGATATAGATGGGTTTGTCTGTCTGGTAAGAAGCTTTACATATAACATCCAGCCGGTTTTTTATACTGTTCCATTCTCGCTGCTCATCTTCAGAAAGAGTCTTATTAGCGCTGATTTTTTCAAGTAATTCGAATGAACCAATTGCGGTCATTTTCATGCAGGTACATGGAATATTTGGATTTGATTTGGATTGCTCAATAATATTTAACAATTCTTTCTTCGTATCTTCAAAGCCAACTTCGTCTTTAGTCCCTTCAACAGAATAGTCTAATATTGTGCCTATAGCCGCCTTGCTCAGCTTTGCTATTACCTTTGAATATTCTTCTTTCTTCTCACCGCCACAGAATTGCTTAAATACCGTGGCCTTGATTAGAGGTTTTACGGGCAGGCCTATTGATAAGGTAAATTTTGCAGCCTGTGAAAGAAATTTAACCAGAAAGGGGTTTTTTGTTAATCTAAATATTAGATAAGATAATATTAGCTCATGGTCGGATTTATGTTGAAAGGCAATGGATGTATCTTCAAAAGAAACAGGCAAATCCGAACCTTTAATTTTTTTGGTTTTGTTCATGGTTGTCTCCTTTATTCAATTCCGTGCGCTCTGAGCAGGTCCATGACTTCGGGAAAATCGATGCCCAGCCGTTCTACGGTTGCAACTGTGGGGATGCCATTTTGGGTCCATCCTCTGCGCTTATAAACCGCATCCTGAAGTTTTTCATACTGTTCTTGACGGAACCGGCGCAGCAGGGCTACTTTTTCATCTGATGGTTTACCTGTGATATCTATCCCGTATTTCTTTACCAATTGTTCGTCATAGCGCTCCTGGCGCGATTCGTACTCGTCTACAGTCACCGGACCCATGGCACGGTACGGAATATGATCGTGTTCCCGGCGCCCAAAACCCATCTTCAGGTTGAAGATGCGTTGGAAATTGTAAACCGCTTCACTCATGGTAATTAGATTGTCAGGGGTTGCCTTTCTTCCGGTAACGGCACTGAAGTATTGTGCATACCACTGAACATGCTTTTCTACTTTGGCAGGGTCCTCGGTGTCTTTATTGTCCTCGGGCACAATATCATTCCATGGCAGCTTGCACAGGCCGCACAATCCGAACCAGGTGCGGAACATGGGAAACCAATGCAGCGCTTCGGCCTTCTGCTCAAAAGTCGGCATAAAATTATGCACCATATCGAGAAAAATAAGCCAAGCCTCATCATGCTGGGGCCCCTTGAGCGCTAAACCGAACCCGCCCTGCTGGGCCAGTGACTCCTTGGAAACATATTCGGCAAATTCAAGTCCTTTGGCCTCCATGCCGATATCTTGCATAATCGCAGCATCGGCGCCATATTCAGCAAAAAAGATTGCTTTCATTTTACGTATACCCTGGCCGACGACTTTGCCGAAGCCCTCACCTTTGGCCATTTGATGCAATAGATCCAGTGCAGCCGCCCGGTTTCCGAAATGAAGCGCTAATCCGCCAGTATGGCTCCGGTTGATCAAACCCAGCTCAAAACATTCCATCACAAATGCGATACCGGTTCCCACGGAAATCGTATCAAGGCCGTAGGCATCACAATAAAAATTCATTTCGAGAATGGTGAACGGATCAAAAATACCGATATTTGAACCGCAACCGGCAATGGTTTCGTACTCCGGTCCGTCCACAAAGACCTTTTGTCCTTTGTAGGGTCCTGAACACGGGACAAAATCCCGGACGCCGTGAGCACAGGCAACGGTGCAACCCATCCAGCACCCATCAAAACCAGGATCAAACAAGTGTTGATAAACATCTCGTCCGATTAAATTGGCTCCTGGGTGCTGTCCGTATTTGAAATTGTGGATGGGCAGCAGGTCAAAATCATTCATGATCGGTACGAGATGGGTAGTGCCGATTTTTGCCATCTCGTTTTGCTTTGAATCCAGTTCGGTTATTTCACGCGAATGCATTCTGGCTACTTTTTTTAATGCTTCCTTATCGGCCGGATTGTTGGTGCCGAGATTAACCGAATCCCAGCGCGCCACAATCGCTTTTATGCCCTTATCAGCAAAAACCGTACCCATGCCGCCGCGACCGGCCTGCTTGTATCTTGTGCGCTTGCGTTTGGCGTCATACCAGGTAAAATTAAGGCACCCAATCAAGCTATGCTTTGCCCCGGTGCCTGCGGATACGACCGAAATACTGCGCGGTTTTCCATTGGCAAAATGGTGTGTCAACAGGGCTGACAGCTCGTATGCATCTTCGGGCAAACCGGAACTCTCCAGCAGCTGGATCTTCTGGTCGACACCGTCCACCAGAATTACGAACTCTTGGGATGTCTTGCCCTGAACTTCCAGCGCATCGAAGCCGCAAAACTTAAGATAAGGACCAAAGTACCCTCCCACGTTGGAATCCATTACCGACCCCGTAGTGGGAGATATCGCCGTCACAATACTTTTTCCGGAACCCGGATAACTGGGGGTTCCCGCCATGGGGCCTGATGCGATGCAGATGGCGTTTTCAGGATCGGTCCATTTTGTGGTTGGTTTAACCGCGTTCCACAGCAGCCAGAGGTCAAAGCCTTTTCCGCCGATAAAGATCTTTTTCATTTCTTCGGAAACTTGTTTGATTGAGATACCTGACTTGGAAATATCAATGCTGAGGAATTGATCAGCATATCCTTTGCTAATCGGCGATCGGTCATATTTAACGGTTTTTATCTCTTTTAGCTTGTATTCAGCCATCATTAAACTCCTTTTCATTTAAACCATATTAGCCATTCAAGCTTTTTTATCGTGACTGAGTATTCAGGGATGTTCAAAGCATTTGCCACTTTCATTTGGTGGATCCAGGGCAACAGACTAATAACAACATCCGTATTGCGGATGACATCTTTAAGCGCCCCCCATCTTCCACATTAAGTTGCTGGGCTGAACCACGCGGATGGCTATCTATGAGTTTTTCAGCCTTGCTGAGTGTGCGGTTTGCAATGAATAACTGAATGTCCTGTACCTCAAGAAGGTAAAGGACCAATGGGCGTGCAACCAAACCAGCGCCTAAAACAAGAACCTTTTCATGAAATCTCTCCTTGAATTATAATCATTAGCTTCAACAGCAGTATAAAAATTTTTAAATGTATAATTGATGGACTCGTAAAAAGTTCAGCTTCTTACCGATAAATCGATAGCAGTTGATCTTCTGCAAGTCTGCTGACATAGGCATTTCGTTCGGTTAAGCATCGTCATTTGTTGGTGGAATAACCAAGACCGGTACATCGGCCTTTTTCATAACCGATTTGATTTGGGGGCCCACAGATTTTCCCGATATCAGCCCCTTACTGGCCCCCATGGCAATCAGATCACAGCGATGAACCTTAGCCTGTTGAAGAATGGTATTCACGAGTTCCCCTTTTTCGATGATGATCTCGGCTGAAACATCCACGCATTGGTCCTCTTGGATTTTGGCAATGCGGCAAAGCTGTTTCATCGCCGCACGAATAATCTTTTTGGAAGAAATTTTGCCGATCAGGATATCTCTGGCTTCCTTTATATGTTGCTCGACAATGCTTTCCCATTTTTTTTCGCCGAATATTCTTTTTATGCGTCTTTCATAGCTCTCAGGTACTTTTCTAATTACATGCAGTAAAAAAATGCTGGCATTGAGTTGGTTGGCCAGCAGGACAATATGGTTGAAGGCATCACTGCTGGTTTTGGATAAATCTGTGGTGAATAAGATGTTTTCGGTTTTCTTTAACATTTAACCTCCTTTAAATTTTATCTGCTGCCCCCGCTCTTTATAAAAACGGATGCCTATGTTCGTTCTCCCGGTAGGCCTCAGTCACCAGAAGCGCCCTTTCCGCGTATACTTCGGGCCTTGTGCATTGATGATCTTTTTCTTCAACCTTTCAAGGCGTGGTGTCAGCATATTGTCTCTTGATTTTCGTTTGCAATTACAGACAAAATTACGATCCTCTCAGGCTCTCACCCTTGAACGTCATTTTAAATTTTTCTTTCGCGTCTCTGCTCCTGGAGTATATCAAAAGAGCAGATTGGGGAGCCACATGACCGCCTTAGGGTACAGGAGAATAAAGATGACCACAGCCAGCTGTATCAGGACAAAGGGTAAAATGGAGCGGTAGATGTCCCCCATGGACACCTCGGGAGGAGCGACCCCCTTCATGTAGAACAGGGTGAACCCAAAGGGCGGTGTCAGATAATCCATCTGCACCTGGGTCATAAATAGAACTCCGAACCAGACCGGATCATAGCCCAGTTCAACAATGATTGGCAGGAACACTGGAACAGTGATCATCACCTGGGTGATCTCATCCAGGAAAAAGCCCAGGACGATCAGGACGGCCAGTATAAAACCGAAGATCAAGACCGGATTTTTAAAACCCAGGAGGAGATCGTATATCAAGTCTTGGCCGCCGGTCCGGAAAAAGATGCTGGTGAAGCAGGCGGCACCAAAAAGGATCCACATGATCATCCCGCTGATGCCCATGGACCGCACGGCAGCCTCGCTGAGCATGGACCAGTTAAGCCGGCGGTTGATTAGTGCGCTGACCAAAGCGCCGGCAACTCCGACGGCAGCGGCTTCAGTGGGAGAGGCGAGCCCGGCAAAGATGGTGCCCAAAACCGCTCCAACCACCGCGATGGGCAGAATCAGCCCCTTGGCAAGGACAATCAGTTCCTTGAAGGGCACTCTTTTTTCCTTGGGCAGAGCCGGGGCATAGTTGGGCTGCAAAAAGCTCCGTATGCCAATGTATACCAAAAACGACCCGACAAGGATGAAGCCGGGAACGATCCCGCCGGCGAAGAGCTTGCCGATGGACACCCTGGCCACCATCCCAAAGACGATCAGCGAAATACTGGGAGGGATAAGAAGCCCCAGGGCCCCTCCGGCCAATATGGGCCCGATGGCGATGCTCTTGTGGTAGCCCTGTTTGAGCATGATGGGCAGGGCGATGATGCCCATGGTGACCACCGCGGTGGTGGTGACCCCGGACATGGCGGCAATAATGGCGCAAATCAGCACCGTGCCCATAGATAATCCGCCACGGACCGGTCCCAGGGCCTGGTACATGAACGCGTAGAGGTCTTCAGCGACACCGGATTTCTCCAGTAAACAGGCCATGAGGATAAAAAGGGGCATGGCGATCAGAACCATGCTGGACATCATGCCGAAAACATTGGTGGCAACAAACGGAAGCGTCTGGGGTCCGAAGAAGATAAAGGCGGTAATGATGGCGCTGCTGGACAGGGTAAAGGCCATGGGAAATCCAGTGATGAGGCCGAACAACAGGCCGCCGACAAGCGTCAGAACAGGTATCAATTCCGTCATGATAACTCCTCCCCAGTAAAAGCAAGTTTAAGCGTTCGGATGTATTGGGCCAGGCCCTGTAAAAGCATCAGAAAAGCAGCCAAGGGAACAGTCAGCTTGACCGGCCACAAAGGAGAAGCCCAGGGGGAAGGAGAGACTGTCTGCTTTAATTCAAAGGCACGCATGCCGATGTGTAAACCATGCCAGAAGAGCAGGCCAATGAACATAAAAAAAAGTGGATAGGTAAAGCAGTCAATAATGGCCCGCCCCCTTTTTGAGAAGAGGTTGTAAACAAGATCTATTTTGACATGCTCATCGTGCAGGAGTACATAGGGCCCTGCGAGCACGGCATAGGCACCGAAAAAATGGAGTGCCAGCTCATGGCACCAGATGGTCGGCGCGTTGAACGCAAACCTCAGGACGACGTCATACAGCAGGAAAAAGGCGAGAAAGAAGACAAAGCAACTGATCAGCCTTCCGCTCCACTCGCTGACGGAATCTATTATGAACAAGACACGTTTCATTGTATTTTCCTTTTGCAATAAATTTGAATTAAGCCACTGTAAAGAAGCTATCCGGGGATGGGGACGGCTTCTTTACAGGGTAAAGATTATTTGTTTTCCCAATATCCTTTTTCAACAGCCCATTTTTTTGTTATTTCAAAGATTTCTTTAAATGCTGCGTCTTTAAAGTATTTTTCAGGAACAACTTCACTGGCCAATCCGGACAGTTTATTGGCGTCTTCCTCTGACCATTCTACGATTTCAATGCCTTTTTTCTCGACAAGGTCCCAGGCTTTTTGAATGGTCAATTCAGCCTCGAATTTATTCCTTGCGGAACCGATTTCACAGGCGGCTTCCAGGATGGCCTTAAGATCATCGGGAAGGGCGTTCCAGGTTTTCAGGTTCACGATAAAGGCATCAGCGGCCGGGCCGACCGCTGTGGGGTATTTGAGCCAGTATTTGGTGACTTCATGAAAACCCATGTCCACCATGTCGGCTGCATGGGAAAACGTGATGGCATCCACACCGCCCGTGGAGAGCATGGTATAAATTTCGTCGGCCGGGGTCCAGATGGTTCCTGCGCCCAGTTTGGCCAGCTGCAACGCGATCAGCTCAGATGATCTGAATTTCAGGCCCTTGATATCCTTAATGCCGTTGATGGGCTTCTTTGAAATTATTAAGTTGTCCAGGGTCCAGTAAACATTGCCCACCAGATGTACGCCATGCTTGGCATATTCCTGCCGTAACAGCTCCATGATGCGTCCGTCTTCGTACTGTTCATAGAGGTAGCGCATCTCGGCGATGGTTTTGGGTGCTGCCATGCAGTCCCCATGGGTAAAGGAAACCGGAAGTTGTCCGGGGAAATATCCAGGCCAGATAAAAGTAGCCTGCATGACACCCATACCCACGGCATCCAATTGTTCCGCCACTGGGACGATGCCAGGATGAGGGTTGCCACCGGTAGGTTTTAGCGAATGCCGGCAGAGAAGAGCCAACCACCAGAAAAGCGCTTATCAGCGCGACCATCAGTCCCCGAGTAAACAGACGTTGAATTTTCATTTTTTTCTCCTTTCAAGAAAGTTATTGTGTATAAATTTCTGTGCTTGACATTGAACTTATGACATAGCCTCACCTCCTTTTTTTGGGTTGTCTTCTTCGTTTAGATGGTCTCGTAAAAAGTTCCATTTTGGGCGCCTGGAGTGGGTCAGGTTGCGCCGCAGGCGTTCTCTGACAATCCGCGCTTCCATATCACTCAGGCAGCGATCTTTTCCGTCACCGCCAGGGCCACCTCGAAAACTTTTTGATTAAAGCGCAGCTTCAACGCCGATGTGAGCATATCCATGGTCAAGGCATTGTTTTGCCGACAGTCGCATAGTTTCCTTGATATTCAGGTCTGGCGCCATTCTGACCCCGCCTTTTCCGAAACTGCGGGCAGTATTATCGATCACCAGATATCCCTGCATCTTGGTACGCGGGTCGTAGACAACTAATACCTTTTCAGGTCCAAACTCATCCGGAGTGAATTCAAGATTTATTGTTTTCAAGGTTTGCCTTTACTTAGATTGCTGCTAAAAAATGGCTAACTGTCCTTACGCCCCTTTTATGGCATGGACTCACAAATCAAGAAATTGAGCTGCTAAAGCAAATCGAACCCGAAAAAATAAAGAATGATGAAGAATTGGCCAAGCTCATCGCCTACCTTGAGAAAAATAATGAAATGATCCCTTGTTATGCGCTACGCAAGAACCTTGGGTTATGCAATTCAAGCGCTATTGGTGAGAAAATGAACGATCTGATCGTTTCCACTCGTCAGAAGCATAATGGCATGAGTTGGTCGAAAAACGGCTCACTTGCATTGGCTGCCTTAACTGCGGCCAAGCTCAATGGTGAAGATCACACTTGGTTGAGGCAAAAAGAGCTTTCGTTTAAGTTAGCTGCTTGATTTTATGAGAATTTTCTAACTGCACAGGTTGAAAAATTTTACTTCCACTTCCATTTCACACCTCAAAGGAGACCAAGGTCGTTGAGCCGTCCATCTGTTGGGATGCCATCGTTCGTCCACCCCTGTAACTGGTAGTAATCATCCAGCATTTCTTCTAGATGGCAGACCAGACCTTTGGCCGGACCGCTGGGCATGGGCTCATGGGTGAGCCGCTTGGGAAGGGAATCATCTTTGCGGGAAAAACCGGCTTTGACCAGAAACTGCCGTTCGGCATTGATGATTCTCTCTCCCGCCTGCATTAATTCTTCCAACGTGTAGTCAGTGCCAGTCGCGGCGTTGAGGTACTCGAGGATCCCCGTCGGTGCAACTCCCAAATCTTTAGCCGCCAGATTTCTTACGGCAAAGAAAATACAGAGTCCGGCTGCATCAATGATCGCCGAGAGGTCCTGAAACGCCTTAGTGGGCTTTGCCTTGCCCTGCCACTGGTGGGGGTCCATGGGCTTTGGAACACTGAACAGTTCGAAATAAGCCGGATCGCCGCGCATATGGGATCCGCCAATGGGGGAGGTGGCATAGGCCAGCCCCATGGCTTGAGCCCCTCGCGGTTCATAGCCCGGAAACTCCTGTTTCTTGGATACCGGCGCCAATTCCGGGTGGCCGTAGCGGTCGGCCAGGCGATAGCTTCCCTCGGCCAAAAGATCCCCGAACCCCTCACGAAGACCCGTCATCCGTGTCAACTCCACCAGGGCTTCGGCATCGCCCCATTTCAACGAACGACCGACTTGTGCTTCCGGTAGATGGCCGCGCTCCACCAGCTCCATGGCACAGCCGATGGTGGCCCCCATGGTGATGGTGTCCATGCCCAATTCATTGCAGATGTAATTGGCCTTGGTGATCGCCGCCAGGTCGTCCACCATGCAGTTGGATCCCATGGCGTAGATGGTTTCGTATTCGGGTCCTTCGCCTTCTCCGGCAAATCGGAGATCATCGACTTTCGTCTTGCGGCCGCATCCGATGGGACACCCATAACAGGCCGAATTTTTCTTCAAAAAGCGCAGGGTCAGCTCCTCGCCGTGGATCTTTTCCCAGCCGTCGAAGGTGCCTTGCTGCCAATTCTTGGTGGGCAGTACGCCGAAATTCTGGGTGGCCATGACCACGCCGGCCGTGCCATTGACAGTCAATCCCAGCGGGGTTTCTTTGACCCCTTCCTTGAAAGTATCCAGGATTTTTTTGTTAAAGGCCTTGAAACGGTCTGGGTCAGCTAAAGGAATGCGGCCCTTGCCCCTCACAACTACCGCCTTGAGATTTTTACTGCCCATCACCGCCCCGACTCCCGAGCGCCCTGCTGCCCGGTGCTTGTCATTCATGATGGATGCAAACAATACTCGTTTTTCCCCGGCCGGGCCGATGCAGGCTACCTTGGCCTTGGCATCGGTTTCTGCCAGGAGAGCATCCGTCGCTTCGTGAGTGTTTTTGCCCCATAGATGGGCCGCAGGACACAATTCTGCGTTTTCGCGGCCAAGCCACAGGTAAACCGGAATTTCAGATTTACCGATAAAGATGATGGCATCGTAGCCTGTACGTTTGAATTCGGTCGGAAACTGACCTCCGGAGTTGGAGCAGGTGATCGCCCCGGTTAGCGGTGATTTGGTCATTACCATATATCGTGCGCCCGTCGGTGCGCCGGTTCCGGTCAGCGGACCGGTAGCCATGATCAACAGGTTGTCTTCGGACAAGGGATCGCATTTGGGATCGACCTCTTTGTTCATATAGTAGATGCCCAGTCCCCTTCCGCCGACATAATCCTTGGCAACCGTCGGGTTCAGGGGTTCCTGAGAACATTTGCCGGTTGTCAAATTGACCCGCAGAATTTTTCCGACCCATCCATGCATATCATGCTCCTTTAATCAATAATTATGGATTATAGGCTATATTCGATCAAATATTGTGATCATCGTTAATCGTCTCCTTTAAACATATCGCCAACCAGCTATTCAGTGGGGTTTGTTCTTCTCGATCACGCGCAACAGTAATTAACCGCTACGGCAATTTAGAAATTAGAACCTTCGCTGGATAAAATGATACATACGTGCACCGGTCTCATAAAAAAGCTCCCAGAAAAGCCGGGTCTTAATCGTTTCCGGTTTTAAAATCGGCAGTGGGATATTTTCAGCCGAACCACCCATGATATACTCGGCCAACAGTTTCCCGAAGACGGTGCCCGGACCGATTCCTCTGCCGTTGTAGCTGGTGACCATGACCATATTTTCATCGAGTACGTGAAACCTGGGGATATGGTTGCCGTTCATGGCAAATGTGCCGTACCAGCCGTACTCAAGCGGCACTTCGCCGACCTGTGGAAAGGTCTTGGCGATGGTTCTTTTGACCCAGGCTTCATGGAGGCCGTAGGCAAAGCCATTCACCGTCCCGATGCTCCCTACGATCAGCCGCCCGGCTGCATCACGACGATAGGAGGAGAGGATCAGGTTGGTATCCCAGCTCCCCTGATGCCCCGGCAGTACGGATTCGGAGGCCTCCCCGTCAAGTGGAGGTGTGGCAAATTGGAAAAAATTCATCCAGATCATCGATTTTTTTATCGATTGGAATGCAAATCCTGGGTAAGCGTGCACCGCGATAATGACGGCTTTTGCCTTTACGGTCCCCTGCGGGGTTATCAGCCTGTATCCGTCACGGCCTTTCTCATGCCCCGTTACCGGGGAGTTTCTGAACAGCCGTGCCCCGTGCTTCAGTGCGGCCCTGGCCAACCCGTAGGCATACGACAATGGCTGGATAGTACCGGCGCGTTTGTCCATAAGAGCCCCCAGAAAGCAACGGCTGCCAGTCCGTGCGGCGGTTTCATCCCGGTCTAGAAGACTTACGGGGGCTCCCCGATGCTGCCACTGGGCTTCCCTTTGCCGCAGCGCTTTTAGCCCGCTTTTCGAATCGGCGCAGTGCAGCGTCCCGTTGCGCAGAGCTTCACATTCAATTTCATACTCCGAGATCAGCTGGTACACCAGGTCGGGGGAGTCGCCTAGGACCGCTAACAGCTTTTCGCCGTAATCCGGGCCGGCCAGTCGTAGCAGTTCCTCGGGCATGAGCCACAGCCCAGCATTGACGAGCCCGACATTGCGGCCGGCGCCTCCATACCCGATATCTTCAGCTTCCAGAAGAATGGTATCCCTACCAGCCTTCGCCAGATGCAGTGCAGCAGACAGACCGGTATAGCCGCCGCCAATTACCGCCACATCGGTGCTATGTTCTCCCTCGATGGGAGTTAACTTCGGAGCCGGTGGCGCCGTATCAGCCCACAGCCCATGGCTTAATGATTTTTCATGCATTTGATTTCTCCTTAATAATTTAGTCGTGTCTGAAGTAGCACATATTGACAATCACATGAATCCCTTAAAAGGCATGCGAACCAGAGATGAGTGGATGTAATTGATCATAGTTATAAAGTCGAAGACCGGTAGATTGACAGCGCCTTGCACAGCCGCGGCATAGGGCGGAAGGTCGCTGCATTCAAGCAGAATCGAGCCGATATCCGGATTATCCTTTGCCAGTTGTTGAGCCACTCCTATCACCTCATTTTCAATCTTTACGGTATCCAGAGTGCCTTTCTCTTCTAAAATGGCACTTTTGAATTCCGGTTGGCTCTCCATTCCCGTAATAGCAATTGGGCAGTCTTTAAGTATTCCAGCGTTTTCAAAATGTTTTTCTGTCAGGCAAGATGCATTGGCCGTGATAATATCCACCGACGCAGCTACTTCCTGCTGAAAAAGCGCCATGAACCCGCAGGCACCGGTGATCGCCTTTACACCCGAATGCTGCAAATTTCTGGCTGCGTCTATAAACGGTGTCGCCAGCGTGGCATCCTGCTGATTCAGAAGCCTGTCTATGGAAGCGCCTTTGACCTTTTCATATCGGACCGGAAAATCAAAGGTGCTCGCATTACCGACATTGCCGGGGATACAAGGGTAGGAGGCATCAAGTATTAGAACCCCAATGGATTCACCATACCAGGCTTGCCCGCGATGATTAACACGGTAAGGTTTCATGGCCAATTCTCCAATCCCATTGTTATTCATCAGGTATATTAAACTAATTCTTTAGGTATACCATCAAAATACATTTGTCAAGCATTATTTTTATATTTTGATATTTTTTCTAATTAGGTGATAAGGTTTATTTTTCAGATCCTTGCCAAACACGATATTATGTATTATAAAGGTATACCAGCTAATTTCATTGCCCAATTATCTTTAACAAAAGCAGGACTTGTCAGAAAACATGAACATCGATATCTATAAGCAACTGCATCAGCGAATACTGTTTATCGAGTATGAGCCGGGTCAGATTCTAAAAGAACAGACCTTGGCCAAAGAATTCGGCGTTAGCCGCACTCCCCTGCGCACGGTACTCTTTCGTCTGGAATGGGAACAACTGATCAAAATATTGCCGCGCACCGGCGTTCAGGTGGCAGAACTGGAATTGACCCGAATCATGAATGTTTATGAGGCAAGATTGGAGCTGGAGGAAGTGGTCGGCCGTTTGGCCGCTGAGCGATTTGCACCGCATCATTTTGAGAGTCTCGACGGACTCCTCAAAGATTGCGACCGTCTATTTGATCACAAAGATCCAAAAGCATTGGCTGCCATCGATTTTTCCATTAAAGCACTGTTCCTTGATGCAGCCGGGAATCCTTACTTAAAAGAGATGTCGGACCGTTTATACGCGTTGACCTTTCGCTTATGGTATTTCAACATGGTGAAAATGAATGGTAAAACATGGAAGATCGAGGTTACCGCGCTAAAGAAAGAGTTGTCAGAAATGTCAACTTTGTTGGCCCAAAATAATCCCATGAACATTGGTATCGCCCACAAAAAACATCTTCTCGATCACATTGAACGCATTCGATCCCAATTTCTCGGATTGTCCGGCAACTCCTATACTTATCAAAAGAATTGAGCTGCCGATTCACGCTGTATCCTATTGGAATATTGAAGGGGCAAATTAATGGAATAGACGGATCGTATCACAATGTTTGCAAAACCGGCGATACCTATGTGTCTTGATTTATAACTGCGAACTTTCGGTTGTGTTTTTATCTATCCGTATTATTATGTAAAAACTTTCAAAATGATTGGCAATGAAAAGGTTTATTTATCCGAAAGGTAGGCCTTCTTCAATTTCAGGTTCTGCTTCAGATAGGTTTCGAGCTTTTTCTGAACCCTGCCATAGAGCGTGTTGGGTGGGAAGTTGCCGGCGGCATCAGGTTTGCCGGCGGCTTTCCCGGTGAGAATTTCAATGCCCTCCTCGATGGTGGCGACCTGCCAGACTTTGAATTGGCCCTGCTCCACCGCTTCGATGACGCTTTTTTTCAGCATCAGGTTCTTCACGTTGGCCGCCGGGATCATCACCCCCTGGCTGCCGGTGAGACCCTTGCTGCGGCAGACGTCGTAAAATCCTTCGATTTTCTGGTTCACGCCGCCGATGGCCTGGACCTGCCCCTTCTGGTTTACCGACCCGGTGACGGCAATACCCTGCCGGATCGGGATTCCCGACAGGCTGGATAGAATGGCGTACAGCTCGGTGGACGAGGCGCTGTCGCCGTCGATGCCGCTGTAGCTCTGCTCGAAGGTCAAACTGATGGACAGACTCAGCGGATACCGCTGGGCAAAGGTGCGGCCCAGGTAGCCGGAGAGGATGAGCACCCCTTTGTCGTGGGTCTTGCCGGACAGCTTGGATTCGCGCTCGATGTCGATGACGCCGGATTTTCCCATGAAGGTTTCGGCGGTGATGCGCGACGGCCGGCCAAAGGCGATTTCACCGATCTGGTAGACGGCCAGGGCGTTCACCTGTCCCACTTCTTCGCCGGCCACGTCGATCATGATGGTGTCTTCCACGTAATTTTCGTGGATCTTCTCCTCGTAGAGATTATATCTGAAGCGATATTCCGTAAACGCCTTTACCACATGGGTTGCGGTGACGCAGTCGGCATCTTCTTTCCTCGCCCAGTAGTTGGCCTCTTTGATGACGCCGGTGACGGAACCGAACCGAAGGGAGAGCTTGTTCTTGCTGTCGATGGCCTTTTCACCGTACTCCACCACCGACGATACTCCATCGGCGGTAAAAGGCAGCAGACCCTCGTCCTGGCAGACCCGGGCGATGAACTGGGCGTAGAGCCTCACGGTCTCGTCGGTGCGGGCCACCTCATAGTCGAAGTCCGCCCGCACCCGGAATATCTTGTTGAACTTGGAATCGTAGTTCTGGAGGATCTGAAAGGGCTCGTATCCCCCCAGCAGGATCACCTTCACGTCCAGTGCAACCGGTGCCGGACGCAGGGAGGCGGTGCCCAGCCCCATGTCGTGGGCCATGTCCTCGATGCAGAGCATCTTGTTCTGCAGAGCGCGCTTGAGGGATTCCCATACCTGGGGATGGGCCATTATCGACTCTACTTCGAGGATGAGAAAACCGTCGTTGGCCTGAAGCAGGGAGCCGGACTGCACCATGGTGAAGTCGGTGACCAGGGTACCCATGAAAGCCTTTTTTTCGATGCGTCCGAATATGTTCTGATAGGTAGGGTTGGGCTCGAACACCACCGGCGCCCCTTCCAGCCCCGAGCGATCCTCCAACACGTTGACCTTGTACCGGTTCAAGGAGAGCTCCACGGCAGTTACCGGCGCGTCGCCGTTGTCATCCGAGCCCTGAGACTGAGGCAGGAAAAGGGCCACATTCTCCACCATGTCTTCCTGCATCTCATCCAGGAATTGGGGGATCTCCGGATGGTCCGGATAGTTCTCACGGATCAGGTCCAGGCGGTTTTTAACCACAAACAGGGTCAATTCCCCCGCCAGCTGCTGAATCTCCTTCTGCTGAGCATGGTTGAGCCGGTTTACCTCCCGCATCACCGTCTGGATTTCCTCTTCAAACGCCTGGACTGTCTCTTCAATGTCAGCCCGCTCCTTGTCGGCGAGTTTTTCAAACTCCTCCTGGGTATAGGGAGTTTCCCCTTTCATGGGGATGGTCTGGTAGCCTGACGGGGTTTTCTCCACCTTCAGATGCCTGTCCAGGGCCGACCGGTCCAGCCCCTCGAAGTGCTCGCTCTTCTGCTGGCTGTATTTTTTCTGTATTTCAATGACTTTTTCCCGGAATGGGTCCGCCTGAAACTCTTTGGGCAGGCGGATTTTAAGGTCGCTGACCAGCCGGTTGAGGCTTTTGGCAAAGCGGCGGGCATGACCAGGCTTCAGCGGCAAGGCCCGGGGCCGATATTCATCCCTGAAATTGTTGACCATGCACCAGTCCGGCGGGGTGGGCAAATCTTTGGCCGCTTTGCGGATAATCTCCTGCACGATGGTGGTTTTTCCGGTCCCTTCCGGTCCGGTGACGAAGATATGGTATCCGGCGCTTTTCATCTCCAGGCCGAATGTGATGGCTCGCACCGCCCGCTCCTGGCCGATCACCTGGTTCAGCGGCTCGATGTCGGCAGTGGTCTCGAAGTTGAACATGGATGGGTTGCACAGGCAGCGCAGGTCGGCAAGTTTGACTTCGTTTTTGTCGGTCATCGTAGCTCCTGAATCATGGATGAGGAAGGAATTCTGTCTTTTTACTTATCGACATCGCGCAGCGAACCATTCCTTCGACATTCGTGATTGGACATTCTACGGTTCGTTTTTCTCGTGCGCTTCCGTGACGGTAATCTTCAGCCTTAGAGACAGTTCATCCAATTGGGCCTTGGCCGCTTCCGACGGCGCATTGGTGAGCAGGCAGGCGGCCCGCTGGGTCTTGGGAAAGGCGATAACGTCACGGATGGAAGGCTCGCCGCACAGCAGCATCACCAGGCGGTCGAACCCGAAGGCGATGCCCCCGTGGGGCGGGGCCCCGGACTCCAGGGCGTCCAGCAGAAAGCCGAACTTCTTCTGGTAGGTGGCCGGTTCCATACCCAGGGCCGAAAAGACCCGCTGCTGCAGTTCCATGTTGTGGATACGAATACTGCCGCCGCCTACCTCGAAGCCGTTGAGCACCAGGTCGTAGGCCCGGGAGCGAACGGCCAGGGGATCGGTTTCCAGCTTGTCGTAGTCTTCCTCCAATGGGGCGGTGAAAGGGTGATGCAGGGCCTGGTAGCGCTTTTCCAAATCGTCGTATTCAAACATGGGGAAGTGAGTGACCCATACAAAATTAAACCGGCTGTCGTCGATGAGCCCAAGCCTTTTCCCCAGGTGGTTGCGCAGGTGGCCCAGGGCCTCGTTGGTGACTTTCGGCTGGTCAGCCACGAAAAAGACCAGGTCCCCGGGTTTCATGTCGATGCGCTCGGCCAGCTTGGCCTTCTCCCCGTCGGTGAAGAATTTGGCGATGGGGGACTGCCAGGCATCCTCACGCACCTTGATCCAGGCCAGGCCCCTGGCCCGATAGACCGCCACGAACGCGGTGAGATCGTCGATCTCCTTTCGTGAGAAGTCGATGCACCCCTTGGCGTTCAGGGCCTTGACGATGCCGCCTTTTTTCACCACGCTGGAGAAGACCTTGAACCCGGCGTTCTCCACGATGTCAGAGATGTCTTTAAGCTCCAGGTCGAAACGGGTATCGGGCTTGTCCAGGCCGTAGCGGTCCGTGGCTTCGGCATAGGTGAGACGGGGAAAGGGACGGGCAATCGTCTGGCCCATCACCTCTTGGAACAGGGGCGCCATCATGCCTTCACTGACCTCCATGATGTCTTCCTCGCCCACGAAGGACATCTCCATATCGATCTGGGTGAACTCCGGTTGGCGGTCCGCCCGCAGATCCTCGTCCCGGAAGCAGCGCACGATCTGATAATAGCGGTCGAACCCTGAGACCATGAGCAGCTGCTTGAACAGTTGGGGCGACTGGGGCAGGGCGTAGAACTGGCCGGGGTTGACGCGGCTGGGCACCAGATAGTCCCGGGCGCCCTCCGGGGTGCTTTTAGTGAGCACCGGCGTCTCGATGTCCAAAAATCCGTTGTCGTTGAGATAGCGGCGCACCGATGCGCCGGCCTTGTGCCGGGTGATGATGTTGCGCTGAAGGGGAGGGCGCCGCAGATCCAGGTGGCGGTTTTTCAGGCGGATGGGTTCGGAGACATCGACGTTGTCCTCGATCATGAACGGCGGCGTCTTGGCCGGATTGAGAATTCTCAGCTCGTCCACCAGCACCTCGATTTCACCGGTAGGCAGTTTGGTGTTGATCATGCCGTCGGGCCGGGGCTCCACACGGCCGCGGACACCCAGGACGAATTCGTTGCGGATGGCGTGGGCTTTGCCATGGACATCCGGATTGATTTCCGGATTGAAGACCACCTGGGTAATACCCTCCCGGTCCCGAAGGTCGATGAAAATGACGCCGCCGTGATCCCGCCGCCGCAGGACCCAGCCCATCAGAACGACTTCCTTGCCCATATCCCGGGCACTCAGGGCGTTGCAGTGATGGGTTCTTCTCATGTCGCCGAGGATGTCAGCCAATGGAATGCTCCTTTCAAAATAAACAGATCTTTAAGCACACGGCATAGCGCCTGCGGTGGATTTTGTAACTACATGAATATATTTAGCATATCACTTGAATCCTTAGAATCAGGTGCTCGGTTTGGAAATTGTCTCCATCAATTTGTTTATGATGCCGGCAATGGGAACCTCTGACTGGGTTTTGGTGGCCATGTTCCGAAGCACCACCGCTCCTGACTCAAGTTCGGTCTCCCCCACGATGAGCACACCACCGGCACCCAGGCGATTGGCCTGCTTCATTTGTGCCTTCAGACTCTTGTCCCCGTATTCCATGGTGGCGCCGATGCCCTTGAGCCCCAACGCGGTGGACCATTCAAAGGCGAGCTTTTTGGCCCGTTCACCCAGCGCGGCGATAAACAGGTCTGGTGTCCGAACCGCGGCCGGTGTGTTTAAGGAGACGATCTCCGCCAGGCGGTCTAAGCCGATGGCAAATCCAATGGCCGGGATTTGAGGCCCCCCCAGGGATTCGATCAGTTCGTCGTAGCGTCCGCCGCCCGCTATAGCACTCTGGGCGCCCAGGGCGCCGGTCTGGATCTCGAAAGCGGTGCGGGTGTAGTAGTCCAGCCCGCGTACCAGCTGTTTGTCCACCTTGAAGGGAACGCCCAGGTGGGCCAGTGTATCGGTGACCGTGGAAAAGTGGACACGGCAGTCATCGCACAGGTAGTCGATAATGGACGGCGCACCACTAATGGCCTCCCGGCAGCCGGGGACTTTGCAGTCCAGCACCCGAAAAGGATTCCGGTCTTTCCTGCGCATACAGTCGCTGCACAGGGACGGGGCCGCATCGGCCAGCAGCTTGGACAGGGCTTCTTTGAACCGAGGCCGGCAAACGGGGCAGCCCAGGGAGTTGACATGTGCCGTGGTATCGGTAACGTTCAATCGGTCGAACAGGGTGCGCAGCAGAAAAATCAGTTCCACATCCGCGTAAGGGGCCTCAACGCCGAAGATCTCCGCATCGATCTGGTAGAACTGACGGTAGCGGCCTTTCTGGGGCCGTTCCCGGCGGAACATGGGGCCGATGGTATAAAATTTTCGGACCGGGTCCTGGGCGTACATCTTGTGCTGGATGTAGGATCGGCAGATGGATGCAGTGGCCTCGGGCCGCAGGGTCAGCAAATTCCCTTTGCGGTCCGGAAAGGTGTACATCTCCTTTTCCACGATGTCCGTGTCTTCGCCGATGCTCCGGGAGAACAGCTCGGTCTTTTCCATAATGGGGATGCGGATCTCCCGGTACCCGAAGTCTTCGAAAAGGGAGACGGCCATACGTTCGATGTGCTGCCACAGCTCGGTTTCGCCGGGCAGGATATCCTTGAATCCTCTGATCAATTGTATATTTGGCTGGTGTATATTTGGCTGGTTCATCGGTTAAAAAACCTTTCGGTCAGCCCCGCACCACCTGAAATAGGGTTGACGCGGTCTGCCAGCGAGCTTTTATTCGTAAACTTTGATGTCTATCTCAGGTTTTCCCGGATAGTCAACATTATTTTCCCCAGGGAGCAGAGCAACCGCATTCGAACCTCTGCATGCACGCCGGACAACCAGCTGGTTGCCGACACCGTATGGTTGAAGCTGAAATGATCACCCGGATTAACAGGTCCATGGCAACCGGCAATCTTTTTGAAAATCTCCGGATTTAACGGTATTGCGGTCAGTGGCACATTGTTGACATGGGTGCTGTTTTTGGATACCGTGAATTTTCTTTTCCACAATCAGGATGGCACCATGATCATCGGGCTGGACGTAGGCGGTACCCATACGGATGTAGTCCTCTTAGGGCAGGAAGGGCTGGCGCGACAGATCAAGGTGCCCACCAACCCGTCTGACCTGTTTGCTACCGTGCTCACAGGCTTGGAAAAGATCACCGAAGGCATCGATCCCGCCCACATCAGGCGGGCGGTGCTCTCCACCACCCTGACCACCAACCGCATCGTGCAACGCAGGATCCCCGACGTGGGGATGATCGTTTCCGCCGGACCTGGAATGGATCCTGAACTGTTTCGAACCGGCCCGCACTATCACACCGTGAGCGGGGCCATCGATCACCGGGGGCGGGAGAACACTCCCATCGATGAGGCCCAGGTGCTGAAGGTGGCCGACTCCCTGAAAAAAAACGGTATTCGTTACCTGGGGGTGGTCTCCAAATTTTCCGTTCGAAACCCTGATCACGAAGTGGCCATTGCTGAGCTTATCGGTACTCAATTTGAAAAGGTGTTCTTGGGGCACCGGATCGCGGGAAACCTCAATTTCCCGCGCCGCATTGCCACCACCTTCCTCCATGCCTCGGTCTACCCCATCCACAAGGATTTTTTCGAAGCCGTTCTCAATTCCATGGCAAAAAAGGGGCTCAGTGTTCCCATCCGCATCCTTAAACCCGATGGCGGGAACATGCGCTTCGATGCTTCAATCGACCATCCGGCCCAGACCATTCTTTCCGGCCCGGCGGCCAGTGTCATGGGTTCTGTGGCCTTTGCACCCAAGGATGAAGAATGTTTGGTGCTGGACATCGGCGGTACTACTACAGACATGGCGGTGCTGGTCAACGGTGTGCCGCTGCTGGATCCGATGGGCATCCGCATCGGGGACCACAAGACGCTGATCCGCTCCCTGGAAACCGTTTCCATCGGTGTTGGTGGAGACAGCGTCGTGCGGGTGGTGGACGGAAAGATTCATATCGGTCCCGACCGGCTGGGTATGGCCATGGCCTACGGTGGACCGGTGCCCACTCCCACGGATGCCATTTTTATTCTGGGCATCGGAGAAGGGGGCGATCTTGAAAAAGCCCGGGAGGGCATTCAGACGGTGGCCGATGCCCTGGGAACCGATGTTCAGGATGCGGCCAATCGGATTTTTGAGCAGGCCTGCCGGACGATCCTGGATAAAGCCGGATCGATGATCAACCGGATCAACGCCAAACCGGTGTATACGGTCCACGAATTGTGGGAAGGCCATCGCCTGCAGCCCCGGCGTATTCTGGTGCTGGGCGGGCCGGCCCCCTGGTTTGCCAAGGGCCTTGAGCGACTGAGTGACAGCCGGGTCAATGTGGTTCCCCGATGGACGGTGGCCAATGCCATAGGCGCCGGGCTGGCCCGTACCACCTGTGAGGTGACCCTGTTTGCCGACACGGAGCGGGAAATCGCCACCGCACCAGAGGAGAATTTTTCCACGGTGATTCCGTCGAACTACACCAAGGAAGACGCCATTGCCACAGCAATGGATCTGCTTTGCCGCAAAGCCATTGCCCGGGGGGCCAATTCCGACCACCTGGAGCTGGAAGTCATCGAGGCCATGTCCTTCAACATGGTTCGCGGCTTTTGCACCACCGGCAGGAATATCCGGGTCATGGCCCAGGTCAAGCCCGGTCTGATCCACGGCTACGATCCCATTGCGAAAAAGATCATGGACAGCAACTTTGTCTGAAGGTTTTTTCGTGAACCCGGATTGACGAACCATCTTTAGTATCTTGATCCTGAAATTTGGTATTTGTAATTTAAGATTTGGTATTTGCAATTTGTTGTTTGCGGCGTACGCCTTTTCAACAGCGCCGGCTTATCCGGGTTAGGAAGAAACTAATTTAAAGCATCGGAGCCTACCATGCTGCGCGCCAGAAACAGAACCGGCCTGGTCTTCTTCCCCGCATTTGACTGGGCCATCAGCCCCACTCACCCGGAACGTGAAGAGCGGCTGCTCTACACCCAGGATCAAGTGTTCGAAGAGGGGATCCTCGACGTCGAGGGCATCATCGAATACAAACCCGACCTGGTCACCAAAAAGGATGTCCAGCGGGCCCACTTCTGCGTGCCGGACCTGTGGGCCGTGATGACCGAGTCCCATTTTATCAGCGCCGGCGGGGCAAAGACCATCGCCATGGCGGTGATGGACAAGCAGGTAGAGCGGGGGTTTGCTCTGGTGCGACCGCCGGGCCACCATGCCAACCGGGTGGTTCACGGCGCCAGAGGTTTTTGCAACGTCAACATCGAAGCCATCATGATCGAATATATCCGCCAGGCTTACGGGGTGAACCGGGTGGCCATTGTGGACACGGACTGCCACCACGGCGACGGCACCCAGGATATCTACTGGCACGATCCCGACACCCTGTTCATCTCCATCCACCAGGACGGCCGCACCCTTTACCCCGGCTCAGGTTTTTTGAGCGAACTGGGCGGGCCCAACGCTGTGGGCGCCACCATCAACATCCCGCTGCCGCCCAATACCTCCGGGGAGGGGATTCTATATGCGATTCGGGAAGTGGTGCTTCCCATTTTGAAAGAATTCCAGCCGGAGATTATCGTCAACTCCGCCGGACAGGACAACCACTATTCGGATCCCATCACCAATATGAATTTCTCCGCCCAGGGATATGCGGAACTCACCACCCTGCTCAAACCCGACATTGCCGTCCTTGAAGGCGGCTATGCCATCGAAGGGGCGCTGCCTTACGTGAATGCCGGTATCATCCTGGCCATGGCCGGCATGGATTACAGCCACCTCAGGGAGCCCGACTACGATCCCGTCAAGATCCGCCAGACCCCGGAAGTGACCCGGTGGGTGCATAAGACCTGCGACAAGGTGCTGGAGAACTGGCGCCAGCGGCGGCACCTGGGGGAGATGGTCCGGGGCGACAACACCTTCATGGAAAGAGACCGCAACATTTACTACGACACGGACAATATCCACGAACATCAGAAGGAGACCATCCGGGTCTGTGAGCGTTGTGGCGGTGCCCTTCGGATCGACTCTGCCGCCCGGGCAAAAAAGCATATCCTGGCCGTGCACATCCCGAGAAAAGCCTGCGAGACTTGCCGAAAACAGGGCTACACGTGGTATGAGGAGGCCGATATGACCCAATACGACAAGATTTATCTCCAGGATCGCTGCGCTGATGTGATAATAGAGAAAGCCGAACCGTCTTAAGGGCCTCGGAAAAAATTAATTGAACGGCAGAGTAAAACGTTTTTTTGAACATCGAACATCCAACATCGAACGTTGAACATCGAATGATGAAATCGCTTCGCTCCGCCAGTTTATATAGATTGGCAGAATACCTTATTCAAAATTTGATGTTGGACGTTCGATGTTCGACGTTCATAGCCTTTTCGCTTTGACGAGACCCCATGCGTTTTTCCCGACAAGCCGCCATTCGATCCAACCTGGAACGACGGGCCCGGGTAATCGATGCCGCCCGTGCCTTTTTTACCGCAGCAGGATTCCTGGAAATTGAGACACCGGTGCGCATCCCTGCGCCGGCGCCGGAGGCCCATATCGATGCCCAGGAATCGGGGGACTGGTTTCTGCAACCCTCGCCGGAGCTTTGCATGAAACGGCTCCTGGCTTCCGGCTACGAGAAGATCTTCCAGATCTGCCGGTGCTTTCGCAAAGGGGAGCGCGGCGGACGCCACGTGCCGGAAATGACCCTGCTCGAATGGTATGCGGCGGGCTTCGATTATCTGGACCTGATGAAGCAGTGTGAGGAATTGATCGGCTTTGTTGCCGACCGCATAGGCATTGGCCGGCAGCTGACCTACCAGGGACACGCGGTTGACCTGACACAGCCCTGGGATCGCTTGTCCGTGGCCGGAGCCTTCCAGCGATTCGGGGGGATGACGGCCCAACAGGCACTGGACCGGGATTGCTTCGACGAGATCATGGGCATCGAAATCGAATCGAAACTCGGATTTGATCGCCCACTGTTTCTCTATGACTACCCGGCCCAATGTGGTGCCCTGGCCCGACTCAAGCCCGGTGACCCCTCGGTGGCCGAGCGTTTCGAACTCTATATCGCCGGCATGGAACTGTGCAACGCCTTCACCGAACTCACCGATCCGATGGAGCAGCGCGTCCGTTTCGAAACAGAGAACCGTGCCCGTGAAGCAAACGGTAAAACCGTCTATCCCATCGCCAAACCGTTTCTCCAGGCCTTGGAAACCATGCCGCCGGCAGCCGGAAATGCCCTGGGCCTAGACCGGCTGGTAATGCTTTTTGCCGACGCGGCATCAATAGACGAGGTGGTTGCGTTTACCCCGGAAGAGCTATAGGGCCGTGGAAAAAATTGTTTTTATCCTATCCTGTTCCTTGGATTGTTGAAAGAGATTCCCTTTGCATGCTTTGCGGCTCAATCGCATCGAGGGGTGAAATGAACACCGTTTTATAAAGGCAAGACCCACCGAATAGATACAAAAAGCAGGCTGCATTCAGCCTGCTTTTTCTTTTCCGTCGGTAACGAAAAGAGCTGGAACTATCTTTCAACCTTTTTCAAGGATATTCCTGATTTTGTTTTGCGAACGGTGAACTTGTTCCCTTCCGAAAAACCCATTCCATCGACCATTGTCTTTGGAATGACGACACTGCCCCGTTTACTCACCAGAACTCCCTTAACCGGATTGGCTTTTGTTTTTCCGCGTCCGGCTTTGATTTCCGGCGCTTTTCCAGTTTTCATCAATGCATCGAGATAATGCGATTTGAATTGGGCGGTGGTATTGAATTTAAACTCTTTCATGATCTCACGCTGATGCTTTCCGCTTTCGACCATTTTAATCAGCTTGGCGCCATCGATCTTTTTTTTTGCCGGCATTCGTTTCTCCTTAATTATAGTTGATGGATGAATAATGTTGGTTATTTTCCATTATTAACATTATGAAAAAAAAATCAAGTTAGATTAACCAGTCGTCCGACTATTTTTCATTGATTCTGAAATAAATTTGATTTCTTTTTGAAAAGATAGATCTGTTCTTAACATCTCTTTCGCCCAAAAAGAATCGATCGTCCCGAAACATTTTAATTCCGGCATTAAGTGCGATAAAAAGAATTCACGTAACCGTTTAAAGTGAAGGTTATGGTGGAATCTAAATGATAATTACTTAGCTTTTTACGAAACCGTCAAAACTGGTGGCCAGCGACATTTTCCCTTGAGTCGCCGGCTCTTTTGACCGAATGTTTGAGCCAGTGCCACCGATCACCATCAGCCGGCAAAACAGTGCCTTTACATTGACATGCAGGGCAATTACCCGAATGAAAAGGAAACATCCATGATCTATATTGTTCTGGGACTGATCGGAGCCGTCATGGGAAGCTTCTACCTTTACGGGCGGGGCGATTTTCTGCTGGGCGGGATCATTGGCATGCTGGTGGCTGCGGTCATCAACCAGAGAAATAAACTGCTCACGTTGGAAAAGCGCCTGGTGGTGCTGGAAACGCAGATCACCGGATTTTCTGCCGGGGACAAAACCCCCAATCACGCAGAATCCATCGGGTCGGAGATGCCTTTCTCTGAAGCCGAGCCTAATGATGAAGCCGAACCTGTTCCGGCTGAAGAAGACTCCGCTGCGACCATTAAAACCCCGTTTGTTTCTCCTGCCACCACAGAGCGTGTAGAGGAGATGCCCTCCCTGGAGCTGGAATTGACCGATGCGGCGCTGGCGGATCTTGAGCCGCACTCAAAGACAGGGGTGACGGATCAACCGCCGGAACCATCCGGCGGCTTGGGGGATAAAGTCAGAGTATTTCTCTTCGGCGGCAACCTTATGGTGCGGGTGGGGGTGGTCGTACTGCTGTTCGGATTTGCCTTTCTGGTGAAATACACTGCGGCTCGGGACCTGGTGCCGCTGGAGATTCGCCTGGCGACCGCCTTTGCCGCCGGCATCGCGCTGCTCCTTCTGGGCTGGCGGCTGCGCAGCAAACGTTTTGGCTATGCAATGGCCCTTCAGGGCGGCGGCATCGGCGTGATGTATCTGGCCCTGTTTGCCTCTGCCCGGCTCTTTCACATGGTGCCCATGCCCCTCACCTTCGGGGTGATGGTGGGTCTGGTGATGTTTTCCGGCATCCTGGCGGTGCTGCAAAATGCTGCGGCCATGGCCGTTCTGGGGGCGGCCGGCGGCTTCATGGCGCCGGTACTGCTCTCCACGGGAACGGGCAGCCACGTGGTGCTGTTTTCCTACTACGCCCTGCTCAATGCCGGCATCTTCGGCATCTCCTGGTTTAGGACATGGCGGTGGCTGAACCTGCTGGGCTTCGTCTTTACCTTCGGCATCGGTTCTGCCTGGGGGATGCAGTACTACCGGCCCCACCATTTTTCCACCACCGAGCCGTTCCTGATTCTCTTCTTTGCTTTTTACCTTGCCATTTCCGTGCTTTTTGCCCTGCGGCAGCCGCCCCGGTTGAGTGGATATGTGGACGGCACCCTGGTGTTCGGGATGCCCCTGGTGGTGTTCAGCCTGCAGGTGGGACTGGTGAGGAATGTTGAGTACGGCCTGGCCTTCAGTGCCGTGGCCATGGGGTTGATCTATGCCAGCGTGGCCACGGCCTTGTGGCGGCGGCGCGAAGAAGGGTTGGGCGCGCTTGTGGAAGCGTTTCTCGCCCTGGGGGTGATCTTCGGCAGTCTGGCCATTCCTCTGGCGCTGTCCGGCAGCTGGACGGCTGTGGCCTGGAGTATGGAGGGCGCGGGCCTGGTTTGGGTGGGCGT
>JABZFO010000199.1 GCA_014237405.1 Desulfosarcina sp.
TTGGCCTGGTGCGCTTTCAGGGCGTCGCCCTGCCGGCTGGCCAGTTCGTGTACCAGGTAGTTGATGAGGCAGGACATGGGGGTGGGGCTGCCCAGGTAGGGAATGTGCTTGGAGGCGGCGATCAGGTGGTGGTCGGCGAACTGGAGCATGCCCTGGCAAAGGTGTAACCGCCTGCGATCATACCGACACGTCATAAAAAACCCTTCGATTATCGATTCCAAGGTATATGAAGGGTTTTTCCGAAATAGCCGCTTGATGCGATTCGGTGAAAACGATCTCCTGACAACCGGCCACCCCGGTCTGGCCGGCATAAGCCATTCGGTCGTTTAGTCAGTGGGTTTCGACCTCCATGCTTTTCATTACCTCGGCCTGAACGCTGTCCCAGATGGTACGTTTGAGTTCCATGTACCGGTTTGAAAGCTGAACATCGGCGTTACGGGGGTGAGGCAGATCGTTGACGATCTCTTGGGCAATCCGCCCGGGGCGGGCGGTCATCACCACAATTCTGGAGGATAACAGCAACGCTTCGTCGATGGAGTGGGTGATAAAAATGATCGTTTTTCGATGCTTTTCATAAATGCGGACCAACTGCTCCTGGAGCACCTGGCGTGTCATGGCATCTAGGGCGGCAAAGGGCTCGTCAAGGAGCAGTACTTTGGGATCGTTGGCCAGACTGCGGGCAATGGAGACCCGCTGTTTCATACCGCCGGACAGGTGGTGGGGATAGCTTCTTTCAAAACCTTTCAGGCCGACGATGTCGATGAACCGGGCCGCCCGTTCCTGGCGCTCTTTTTGGGGCATGCGCTTCATCTTCATGCCGAATTCAACATTCTGCTGAACCGTCTTCCAGGGGAACAGGGCATACTGTTGAAAGATCATTCCGCATTCAGGGGTAATACCGGTAACCGGCTGGCCGTCCAGTATGATCTGCCCATGGGTCGGTGCCTCAAAACCGGCCACCAGGTTGATCAGAGTGGTCTTGCCGCAGCCTGACGCTCCAACGATTACTATGAACTCGCCATCTTGTACATCCATGGAGAGTTCCTTGAGGGCAATGACCTCATCCCGTTTGCCGGAAAAAATTTTCGTGACCCCTTGGATGGAAATCTTGGTTCCATTGGTTAACGTGTCCAAGGCAGCAGTCTCCTCTCGAATTTGCGGAATACCACGTCGATAATCATAACGGTAATGCTGATCATCACCATGCCCAAAAGGACGGTATCGGTCTGGAAATACTCCTTGCCGTTCATGATCATGAAGCCCAGGCCTTCCCTGGCCGCCACCAGTTCTGCGGAGATGATACAGGTCCAGGCAATGCCGAGCATGACTTTCAACCCGGCAATGATCTGCGGCAGTGAACCCGGCAGGATCACCTCCCGCATGACATCCAGCTTGGATGCCCCGAGATTTTTTGCCGCCCGGATCAACAGCGGGTCAATACTTTTGGTAGCTTCGATGATATACAGCAACGAAGGCGCAAAGGACCCCATGAACACGATGGAGTACTTTTGGGTTTCGGTGATGCCCAGCCACAACAGGGACAGTGGGATCCAACTCATGGACGGCAATGGTCGGAGCAGGGAAATGAGCGGATCGAACACCGCCATGAAAAATCGGGACGACCCTAAAAAGATGCCGAAGGGAATGGCCACTAGGCTGGATATCATGAAACCTACCATGACGCGCCGGGTGGACGCCAGGGTGTGTGCGATAAGCTGGCCGTTGTCGATCATTTTTATGGCCCGGAAAAGAATTTTTGAGGGCGCGGGCATGAACAGCGGTTCAATGAATCCCAGGCGGCAAACCAGCTCCCAGGCGGTGACGAATATCAATAAGGAAACAATGCTGATGGTCAACGATTTCGCGGTGCTGTCGATTTTCATGGTTTCACCCTAATGGCAGGAGGGCCCCAACGGGCCCTCCTGAAGAAATTAACGCTTACGGAACCATTTTTTCAGCAATCCACGCCTTCACCTTAGGGGCTTCGTCGATCTGCTGGTGCTTAACCAAAAAATCGGCCAGCTGCTGCATGCCGGTGACAAAGTCGCCCGGCTGAACCATCAGAGCCTTTTGCTCGTCGCCTTTGATCCAGGTGATGTCCTTGAGCACCGCCATCTGATCTTCCATGTCCAGACTGGTGAGTTTCACCAGTACCTTGGCACACTCTTCGGGTTCATCGATTAGCATGTCCACCGCTTCGAAGTAGCCTTTGACGAACGCTTGGCAGGTGTTGGGGTATTTCTCGGCAAATTCCTTGCGAACCACCAGCAGGTCCGGTCCGGGGCCGAGCTTGTATTTTTTGAACAGGCTGAATTCGGTGTCGTTCACCAGCAGATGGTTGCCCGGCATGTTGAGCAGTTTGTTAAAATGCGGGGTCCAGGCCGCGCAGGCGTCGATCTCTCCGGAACCCATGGCCGCCGGCATTTCGTTGACTTTCAGGTTGAGCAGGGTGAGATCCTTTTCCGGGTCCAGGCCGTTTTGCTCCAACACATCGAGGACCAGCACGTGAGCGCTGGAAGCAAAGGGAGCTGCGATGCGCTTTCCTTTGAGATCCTTGATGCTTTTAATATTTTCCTTGGCAATAATGCCCTCCACCGTGGCGTAGGAATCCGGCGTGCCGAAAGCCTGGAAGGCTTTACTGCCGGAAGCCATCAGCGCAATGGCGGAAATGCTTCCCGTCGCAGCCACATCCAGATCCCCGGCTACCAGAGACCCCATACGACCGGACGAGGCATAAAAATTCTGGAACAAAACGCCCAGGCCATGTTTTTTAAACAGACCTTTCTCGATACCCACCCAGGCCGGATAATGCCCCAGCCAGGACGAGCCGCCATAGATCACGGTCACTTTTTCAGGTTTTCCATCTGCATGTACCGAACAAACGCTGAATACCAAAATTAGGGCAGCGGCCAGGGTCAACGATTTCTTTAACATACCAGTCTTTTTCATTTTCTCCTCCAGTGGTTGATGGTTATTGGGCTCAAGTCCGTTTGACGTTTAGGGTCTGGAAATAAATAACCCTTTGTTCCGCCTACCATTCAAGGGATAAGGGAAGACCACATGCTTCACGGAACCGGATTGACAATTAAGCAGATCAACATCTGTGCCAAGACAAAACAACCGCTTTAAACCAGTGTGTTATCCATTTCGGTAATTCTCGGTCCGGATCAGTGCCAACCCAGAAGTGTGCGGCAGGATGCACAATATCTGACCCGGTGCGGGAAATAGCACAGTTTGTTTTTTTCCTCGATTACATTCAACAGAGGTTCCTGTCTTGTTTCTTGAACCTGATGGGCGGATGAAAGGATTCGCAATCATTTGACAATTGAATGGGTAAGACGGATAAATACGAGTGAAGTTTTCGTGTTATTCGACGCTTTTCAGGTCCACAGATTGCAGGTCAGGTTGCTATGAATCCAATGGGCACCGTCGGTAAAATGAAAGATGGATGGCGGAGCTATGTTTACAGCCTGATCGTTTTTCTCGCCGTATCCCTGCCAACACCTGCCTCCGGCCAGAAGCAGCTCAGAATCGGGGTCCCCTTGGGGTTTCCTTCGTTTTCCTATCAGGATGAAAGTGAGGTCCAGGGGTACAGCGTGGATATCCTGGATATCCTGTGTGAAGGCCTTTCAACCGAACCGCGGTATTTGGTGGGAAGACATGCGGATCTGCTTCGTGCCCTGAAAGACGGCGACTTGGAACTAGTGATCGGTGTTGTCATGGATGAGAACCAGCGGCAGCAGTTCAATTATATGGAAATCCTCATTTATGTTAAGCGCTACCTGTTTGTCCATCATCCCAGCGAAAAAACGAACCAAAAAGTCAACATGGGGGTGAATTCGGTCGTGATCCGGGGTCAACCCTACGTAGCACCCGGAATAGCAGATCGTGGAGGCAATTTCATCCAGGCCCGGTCCACCAAGGAAGCCCTGATGATGGTCAACTCAGGACAAGCTCAGGAGTTTGTCGACTACTCGGATCAATTGGCGACCTACCTGATCGGCAAGCACGGGTTGCAGAACGTCCGCCAGGCAGGAGTTCAGATGGGGCGGTTTCCGTTTACCATGATCATTGCCAAGGATAACGTGCCGTTAAGTTCCGGTTTGAGCAAGGCATTGGGCCAGGCCATTAAAAACGGACAGCTCGGTCAGGTGCGCGAAAAGTGGCTGGGGAAAAGTTATGCGTCCTATCTCTGGCAGCGATTCGCGCCCCTGTTCATTCTCTTCGCAGCCATGATCGCGGTCATCGTTTTACTCTTCTTTACCTGGCATATCGCTTTGAAACGGAAAGTGACACAAATCACCAGCAGACTGAGGGTTTCGGAGGAACGCTACCGTCAACTTATCGAATCCTCGCCGGATATGGTGTTTCTGATCAATAAAAAGGGCTGGATCCGTTTGGCCAACCACAGTGCCAGTGAACGGCTGCTGATTCCCCAGGATCAACTGTTGCTGAGCAAACTGCAGGCCCTTGTGGTGTATCGCGATGCCGCCAAATTCAACACGTTTTTGAAACAATTATTTTCCCATCGTATGGCCTCACTGGAAACGAAGCTGACGAATTTCAGCGGCCGTGAAATCAACGTTGAATTTGTCGCCGCCAGACTTCGCAGCAGCAGCGAAGAGGAGCGTCTCGTCTGTTGCTTTGCCCGTGACCTGACCAAACGGAAGCTTATGGAGCGGGAACTGATCGCGTCCGAACGACTGGCCACCATCGGCAAAATGGCCGGCGGCGTGGCCCATGAAGTCAATAACCCCATCGGCATTATTCTGGCCCACGCGGAAGACTTGATCAGCGGTGAATTGGACGACACGGAAGCCATAGACAGTCTCAAGGCAATCCGGCGCAATGCACTTCGAGCAGGCAACATTACCAGAGCGCTGCTGGACCAAGCATCATCTGACGATTTGGAGAAGGTCGAGGTGGATGTGGCCGTCGTTTTGGAAGAATGCCTGTATTTTTTAAAGCCCCGGCTAAAAAAGATTTCCGTAATCCGGGAGTTGGAAATTGAAAAGCATTGGATTCGGGGTGATGAAAACCAGCTGCAACAGGTGTTCATCAATCTTCTGCTCAACGCCATTGAGAGCATGGCCGGCGAGGGAACCCTTCGGGTGAGTGTGGCCGAAGGCCAAGTGGAAACGGACAGATGTCATCGAATCCGTATCGAGGACAGCGGCAAAGGCATTCCCGCCGAATACCGCCCGCACATTTTTGATCCATTTTTCACCAGAGGCAAAACCCAAGGGGTGGGGCTTGGCTTGTTCGTTGCCGAACGGATCCTGAAAAATCACGGCGGAAAAATCGCTGCCGAAAACAGTGTGCTGGGAGGCACCGAAATGAATGTTGACCTTCCCGTCAACCCGGAGAGAATCAATGGAAACGCGCCTGCTGATTGTTGAAGACGAACCGGAAATGTTGATGTTCCTGAAACGGTTCTTTTTGAGAAAGGGATATGCGGTGACTGCCGTTGCCAGCGGCGAGGAGGCTTGGAGTGCGCTGATCGAAACCGAATACGATCTGGTGATCTCCGATTTGGTATTGGAAGGCATGAGCGGAATGGAGCTACTGAAAAAGATCCGTGCCATTGACAGGGACCTGCCGTTTATCATCATCACCGGCGCCGGAACCATCGAAAGCGCGGTGGAGGCCATCAAGATCGGGGCATTTCATTATGTCACCAAGCCCTTCAAACGCCAGGAACTGGAAATCATGGCGCAGCGGGCGGTGGAGTTTGGCATGATGCACCGCCGCATTTCCAAACTCAATGACGAGGAGGATACGCAGGACAATCTGTTCATTATCTGCAACAGCCGAAAGATGCAGAAGATCATGATAATCATTGAAAAGATATCCGATTCCGACACCCCTGTCCTCATTCAGGGGGAGACGGGAACGGGGAAAACCATGCTGGCCAGGCATATCCATTCCCTCAGCAATCGCGGTGAAGGTCCGTTTGTGACCATTGATTGCGGGGCGATTCCGGAAAATCTTCTGGAGAGCGAGCTCTTCGGCCACGTAAAAGGAGCTTTTACCGGCGCCATCAGGGCCAAACGGGGACTGCTGGAAGAAGCCCACGGGGGCACTGTTTTCCTGGATGAAATTGGTGAATTGATCCCTCAAACCCAGGTCAAATTGCTGCGCGCCATTCAGGAGCTGGAAATCCGGCCCGTGGGCGGAAATCATCCCATCAAAATCGATGTGAGATTTATCTCCGCCACCAACCGGGATGTGAAAAAAGAGGTGGAAACGGGCGGCTTCCGTGAAGATCTTTACTACCGATTATCATTGATTCCCTTGCAACTGCCGACGTTGAGGGAACGCCGGGAGGACCTGCTGCAGTTCGTTGGTCGATTTGTGCGGGAATTCAACCTGCGACACAACAAGCATATAACCAAGTTGAGCCCGGCCGTCCTGAGAAAAATCATGGATCTTCCCTGGAAGGGAAACATCCGTGAACTTAAAAACGTGATCGAGCGGGCAGTATTGCTGGCGGACGGACCGGTGATCGATTCCGAGTGTTTTGGTGCCGGAGGGATGGTTGACAGCATCCATGAAGAAAACCGGCATTCTGACCCGGTGTTACTTAAGAAAACCGTGGAAGAGGCGGAGAAGATGGCCATCCGGCGGGCATTGAAGCTGGCGGAGGGAAATCGGTCAAAAGCGGCCGTGTTCTTGGGCATCGGCCGACGGACCCTTTACGACAAGCTGGCCTATTACCAAATGGAGGACTAATCGCGAAACAGCCTGTTTTTCAATCATTCCGGTGTTTTGCCATTGATATCCTTCATATTGAACAGCACGTCATTCTCCCAGTAAGCTTGCTCCAGTTTGGCCTGATGGTCTTTCAAGGCGTCGCCCTGCCGGCTGGCCAGTTCGTGTACCAGGTAGTTGATGAGGCAGGACATGGAGGTTGGGCTGCCCAGGTAGGGAATGTGCTTGGAGGCGGCGATCAGGTGGTGGTCGGCGAACTGGAGAATCGGGCAGGTGCCGCTGTCTGTGATCACCACCAGGGTCTGCCCCAGGCGTTTGATAAGCTTGCCCAGGCGAATCAGTTCGTTGGGGTAGCGGGAGGTGGCGATGATCACGGTGACGCTGTCCGCCGGGGCGATGGTCAACCAGTCGATGGTGGCGCGGTCGCTGCCCTTCATGATGCGGATATTTCCCCGGATTTTGGTCATGGCCCAGCCCATGTAATAGGCCAGGGTGTAAGAGAGCCGCGAGCCGATGACGTGAATCGGTGCCCGCCGGTCCAACGCCGCTACCACTGCTTCCATGGTTTCGACATCAAGGGAGTTGTAGAGCTGCTGGAGATTGTCTATCTCCGCAGAAATGGTTCGCCGGAAGCGGACGGCGCCGGGGGCCTTCATGTCGGCGATATCCAACCGGTCCAGAAGGGTCAGTTCCGTGTCCACGAAATCCCGCAGTGCCTGCTGAAAGTCGCTGTAGCGGTCGTACCCGATGCCGGCCACGAACCGAACGACGGTGGCTTCGCTCACCTTACAGGCCTCGGCCAGTTCTTTGGTGGTCATGAACACCGCCTTACGAGGCTGGAAAACGATATATTTCCCCAGGATGCGACCTTTTGGGGTGAGCCCCTCCATGTTTTCGGAAATTTTTTCGATCAACGGGTGAATTCTCGGATTTCCCACAACAGCCCCCGGCTCATTTATGAATTAAAAACATTCAAAGAAACGAGTTCTTTTATTTGATAACCCTTAATGCCAAGTCCCTTTTATCAATAAAATCGCCCTTATCAGCCCACAGTAGGAATTCAACAGTCTTTATTATAGAATTAAAGAAATTATATATTTGACATTATACAATTCATATGCAAGAAAAATTTTAATTAAAAACACAACTTTCACCCAAATTTTAGATATAAGGAGTATTGCAATGGACTCGAAAGGTCTAAGCGGCGGCATCTACAAACCGTTGTCGCCCGAAGGCATCGAAACCATCCACGACGCATCACTGACCATTCTCGAGAAGACCGGCATCACCTATGAAGCCGGTTTGGAAGAGACCGTGGGTATGCTTGCAGAGGCTGGTGCTACCATCGACCGTGGCGCATCACGAATTCGTTTTTCACGTGAGCTGATCCGCGAACAGGTGGCCAAAGCCCCTTCACAGGTGATCCTTTACGCTCGCGACGGAAAGAACGACCTGGACCTGACCGAAGACAAAGTTCATTTAGGCACCGGCGGCGCCGCCGTAAAAATTCTCGATCTGGAAACCGGCGAGCCCCGTCCTTCAACGCTCAATGACTTATACGACCTCGGTCGGCTGGTGGACCGGCTGGACCACATCCATTTTTTCCTTCGTCCGTGTATCCCAACCGATATCCCCGAAGCCGACTACGACGTAAACATGTTCTACGCCTGTCTCAAGGCCACGGGCAAACACGTCATGAGCGGCGTCAACGACGAGGCGGGGCTGCACCGGATTATCGATATGGCCGCCATGCTGGCCGGAGGTAAGGAGCAGCTACGGGCCAAACCTTTTATCTCGGTGATCACCTCCTTTGCCATTTCACCGCTGAAGCTGTGCACCCAGTCCACGCGCATCATGCAGGAATGCAACCGCCAGGGAATTCCCGTGGCCCTGTCTGCCGCGCCCATGTCCGGCTCCACCAGCCCCATGACCATGTCCGGCACCCTGGCCCAACTGCACGCCGAACAGATGGCCGGAATCACCATCTGCCAGCTGACCAATCCAGCCGCACCTTTGCTTTACGGGGGGATTCCGGGAATGGCCAACATGGCCACCATGGGCTACCTGGGCGGCGGTGTGGAATGCGGGATGATGAATGCCGCCATCCATCAGCTGGCTGCACACATCAACGTGCCCAATTACAATTCCGCCGGATTGACCGATGCCAAACTCCCCGATGCCCAGGCCGGATGGGAAAAGGCGATGACTATTTTGCTTGGGGCCATGGGCGGCTCCAATTACATGCACCACAGCGCAGGCATGCTGGAATCCATGCTCACGGTGGCACCCGAACAATTTGTCATCGACGATGAAATCATCGGTATGGCCTGCAAGGTGCTCAAAGGCATCGAGGTGGACGCCGATCACCTGGCCATGGAAGTGATCGACAGCGTTGGACCGGCCGGCAATTTTATGATGGCACCCCACACCATGAAATACATGCGTAGCGAGTATTTCCAGAGCAACGGCGTCACCGACCGGAATATCAGACACCAGTGGGAACAGGGGGGATCACTGGACACCCGCGACCGGGCAAAGAATATCGCCCGGAAGATTCTTGCATCGGAAGAGACGCCTTACATCCCATCGGATATTGATCAAGCCATGCGGGAGCAATTCAACATCTTGCTGTAAATGAGAGGGAGTAAAAAAAAATGGAAATAGCAATATGTCCTAATTGCAAAAAGGAAATTCCGGAAGATTCAAAGTCTTGCAGCCATTGTTTAAAGCCGATTGTTTCTGTGAAATATAAAAATGTTTTCAGTTGGCAGTTATCGGACAAAATCTTTCTTTTTGCGGCAATCATTCTTCTTATCGGTTTTTTTCAGCCCTGGTTTCCAGGAAGTATTCTGTATGAAGACAAACCAATTTCACCATACCGGATGCTGCTTAATATAGTGGACCTGGATATTGATTTTCTTGAAAGCTATAACATCCTTCGGATGATAATTATTGTCCCCATTTTTTCAATACTGTTGTATTTTATGATTTATTTGCGGGCATCGATGCAAAAGACGCTTTTTCCATCGATATTTCTCTTCCTTATCTCCTGTGCATCCATTTTGCCGTTTTTCTTTCGGATCGCTGGGATGACAGGCGGGGTGCTGATGTCGCTGGTTTTTCTTTTCTGCATTATTGCTTATTATCGCATATCTTATATGAGTGGCCGTCTCGGCTATGCAAGCTATTTCGTCCTGCTTATATTTATGTGCCTTTCCGTATTCATTTACCAGCTCGATCTCGGAAAAGAATTCTATGTTAATCTTGAAACCATCAAAGTCAGCCAAACCTACGGTTTCTGGCTGACCTGGTTGACATTCGGAACGCTCATATTTACAATCATTTTAAGTTTTATGAAAACCGTGGAAGATTTCTGGCTGATGACATTCGGCGTTCTTCTTTCCCTCATCGCCTACAATACGTTTATCCATCCTCTATTCGTTTCCGGACCGTTTGCGTTTTTTGCCGATAATTTCAGTGAAGTCGGTATTCAAGCGTTGACCCATATAAAGATCGTTTTTATTGCACTTGCCATTGCCATCGCCACAGGTGTGCCGCTTGGGGTCTATATTACCCGCAATCCTGTTGCAGCGCGGATAGTTCTGTATATTTCAAGCATTCTGATCACCATTCCAAGTATCGCCATGTTTGGATTTATGATGCCGATCCTCTCTTCCATCGACAAATCGTGGGATGCGGTCAGCGGCATCGGCATCGGTGCCGTACCGGCAGTACTGGCGTTAGCCCTCTATTCCCTGCTTCCGATTATCAGAAACACGTATATTGCCCTGAAAAATGTCGATCCTGCAACAATTGAAGCAGGACGAGGCATGGGGATGACGCCTTTTCAACTGCTTATTAAACTGCAGCTCCCCCTGTCTGCTCCGATCATTATGGCCGGTGTAAGAACCGCCGTGGTGATGGGGATCGCCATTGGCGCCATTGCGGCATATATTGGCGCAGGCGGCCTGGGAATCTTTGTCAGCCAGGGGCTCCAGATGTCTACTAACGATTCGGTTATTGCCGGAGCTGTCAGCATGAGCCTGCTTGCTATCCTTGCCGATATTTTCCTTGAACAAGTTGAAGACTGGATCACACCTGCTGGATTGAAAATCGAAAGATAACTTTTTGCCGACAATAAAATTGGAGGTTGAATCATGGGTACAATGCTAAGTTTTAAGGAAGTAACTAAAATTTATCCTGGCGCGGAACATATCAAAGCCATTAATGAGCTGTCTTTTGATCTGGAAGATGGTGAAATCTGTACTCTGGTAGGCCCATCCGGTTGCGGCAAATCTACAGCCATGAAAATGGTAAACCGTCTGATTCCCATGACAAGTGGGAAAATATTAATCGACGGCCAGAATATCGACAGGCTCAACACCATCGAACTTAGACGCGGTATTGGTTATGTTATCCAGAATATCGGACTGTTTCCCAACATGACCATCGGAGAAAATATAGCCATAATCCCCAAAATGAAAGGGTGGGATGAGGGTCGGATAAAGGAAAGAGTTGAAACCCTTCTTGATATTGTCAACCTGCCGGCGGAAGAATATATTGATCGCTACCCCAGGGAACTATCAGGCGGGCAACAGCAGCGTATTGGCGTAGCCCGCGGCATGGCGATTGATCCACCCGTTATGCTGATGGATGAACCTTTTGGCGCCATCGACCCCATTAACCGGGACCATCTGCAAAACGAGTTTTTGAAAATCCAGGCCAAACTCAAAAAGACAATTGTTTTTGTTACCCACGATATTGACGAGGCGATTAAGATGGGAGACAAAGTATGTCTTCTCAAGGATGGTAAACTCGTTCAGTTTGCTTCTCCTGAAAAAATGCTGACAGAGCCTGCCAATGACTTTGTTCGTGATTTTGTCGGCGGTGACCGTACACTGAAACGTCTCAACCTTCTTACGATCCGTACGGCAATAAGACCGGACCCTCCGGTTGTTCTTGAAACCGAAAAAAGCGCAACCGCCGGCACAATCATGACTGAAACCGGCGCGAAACATCTCATTACGGTCGACAGCGAAGGCCGGTTGACAGGCTATATCGACCATGAGGCGCTTAAAAAAGACGGAGAGACCGTTGAACAGATAAAATGCGAGACCGAAGCTTTTCTACCGGACACTTCCAGCTTGAAGGACGGTCTTTCGGAAATCTTCAGCCATGACCTTGAGTTTCTGATCGTGCTAGACGACAGTAAAAGAGTTATCGGCACATTGTACACGGATGACATTAAAAAGATACTGAGAGGTTAGCCATGACGAGCAATTTTTTAACAACGTTTTTTAGAAAATTTGTTCCAGCTCTGGTTGCGATAGTCATCGTTTTATGGCTGTATAAATATTACGGTGCCCTGGAATATACCCTAAAAAACCTTGCGGAATTTTTCAGGCTGATTTATGAGCACCTAATTCTTGTTATCATCAGTATGGCAGCGGCAATCGCTGTTGGTATTACGCTTGGGGTCATTATGACCCGGAAAGCGCTTGAAGGTATTTCACCGGTCATTATGGCGGTTGTTAATGTTTGGCAAAGCGTTCCCTCCCTGGGCGTCATTGCATTGGCGTATGGGATCCTGCCGCTGCTCGGTATGTCGGGCATTGGCATCGTTCCTGCCCTGATCGCTCTTTTCATGCACGCTGTCGCTCCGATTGTCAGAAACACATACGCCGGTGTAGAATCGGTGAGCAGCGATGTTATTGAATCAGCGACAGGCATGGGAATGACCCAAAAACAGATATTGTTTGATATTGAAATCCCTAATGCCATGCCGGTCATCATGGGAGGCGTCAGAACATCCACGGCAATTATCGTCGGCACAGCACCCCTTGCATTCCTCATCGGCGGCGGAGGTCTTGGTTTCTGGATATTTACAGGGATCGCCCTTGTCGATATGGGTATAATGCTTGCCGGTGCCGTTCCGGTGGCACTGCTTGCCATGTTTGTTGATTATCTTCTTGCAATGCTGGAGAAAGTTGTTGTGAGCAAGGGGATTCAGGCTGATCAGTATGCATAGCAGTAAGGGGCGGGTGCCAGGTTAAGAGATAACCCTAAGGTTGCATAAAAATATGGCGAAAAAAGTTAAACAGATTGATGATACAATATAAAATAGTGAATAAACGCCCTGACTAGGATTTGACCACTGGTGAATTCAAGGATCTTGGCCGTTTCCCGCCATGTTTTTTACCCTACGGGAAAGCCGGATGGCTACATATCCTTTGTTGTCAAGGGTTCGCAGTAGAAGTAATACGGCTTCACCCTTGACGCCTCGGCTCTGAAGCCATCCGACTTTTGCAACGTTAGGGATAACGCAGCTCCCGTGAAAAATTATATATATTTGACGGGTCTTAATGTTTATGGGCAGTAAATCATTATTACCAAATTAAAGGAGGTAACATGAAAAAAATTGTGGCTTTATTAGTTGTTTTGGCATTTCTGGCAGTTCCATCCGTCGCCTTGTCCGGTGAGCCTGTAAAGGTAGCGTCTAAAGGTTTTACCGAACAAATTATACTCGGCAAAATAATGGTAAATCTTTTGAATGACAGGGGCATTCCGGTTGAAGACAGGACAAATCTTGGTGGAACCAACGTCAACAGAGAAGCGCTGATGCAGGGCCAGATCGATCTATACATGGAATATACGGGAACCGCGTGGCTGACATTTTTCAAGAAAAAAGAGGTGGTTCGCGATCCTGCAGGGCTTTTTGAAAAGGTAAAGGCCATTGATGCGAAAAAGGATCTTGTATGGCTGGCACCTGCAAAGTTCAACAACACCTATGCAATCGTGATGTCGGCAAAGAAAGCTGATGAATTAGGGATTAAGACCCTTTCTGACTGGGCTGCCTGGATAAAGAAGAACCCTGGCAAGATGACGGTTGCGGTAAACACCGAATTCTACTCAAGAGCTGATGGTTTCAAGGGGATGATGGGATATTACGGGCTCGAATTCGGCAAAGACATCCCTGATGCCGATGTTAAAAAGATGGAAACACCGCTTTGTAAAAAGGCTGTGCGAGATGGACAGGCTATGTGCGGGATGGCTTTTGCGACAGACGGAGAGATCAAGGCTTATAATCAGATAGTCTTAGAGGATGATAAAAGCTATTTTCCGATTTACAATCCTGCGCCTGTGATTCGGAATGCGGTATTGAAACAATATCCGGAGATTAAATTTATCTTGGGTGAAATTGGTCCATCTTTGGACACGGCTACCATGACCCGGTTGAATTACCGTGTCAACGTGAATGGCGAAAAACCCGAAGCCGTAGCCAAAAGCTGGCTTAAAGGTGTGGGACTTAGTGTTAAGAAGAAAAAATAATAAATTAGTATTATCTTAAGTAAAAAAGTAAGGCGGGAAATTGCTGACGCTGCATTCCCGCCTTACTTTTTTTAATATTTTACAAGACCGAAAAAACGCCTGAATGCACCAATGATTTTACGAAAAATGCTGCCGTACTTTTTTGCATATGCTTCCACTACATCTGCCGGATTGTCATTATCCGGATGGTTATAAGCAGGCGCATCCTTTATCAACTTTTGTCTCAGCTTGCGTCCGTATTTAACCACCCAAACATAAAAATCCGTCTCCGTTCTGTGGGGAAACTGCTTCATAATGCGATTGCTGCGGATAACCTCCGCTATGTGCTCCATCAATATGGAATAACCTTCGAGCCTTGTCATCTGCAGATTATGGTCGGGTCGGCTTCTATTGAGGCCTGTCTCCTTCAGGAATCGGTAGTAATTTTCCTGAATAGCCAGCTTTTCAAGATCAGTCTCCTTATCCAGGGGAACATCGCACTGATATTCGTACACTCTGGCTTCGATATATTTGTTGCCTTTGACCCGCGCTACTGAAATTCTGTGATGCCCATCTCTAACAAAATACGCATTGCTTACCTTATAAAGCTCGACAGGCGGGAGATCCTGCCTGGATTCCCTGATCTGGTCTATCTTTTTCCAGCGGTCACGCAGATCTTCCTGAAGAGGCATAAAACTGCGCGTAAACGCGCGGTATCGGCCCTCGCTTCCGACAATGCTGTCTATGGGAATGCTTTGTATGCCGAGATCTCTGGCAAACCATATCCCAAGTTTTTCTTTAACTTCCTCAAAGGGAAGAAGCCTGCGGGATTTCCGTTTAAGAAAACCCTTCAGATCCTCCATAAAGGCTTTTTGTATCGCCCGCGTAAAATTATCATCAAATTGTTGTTTCCGGTTGGCCCGCCTGGTAGTTTCAATCTCTGAACCCGTAGACGGTTACAAAAAAATACAAGTAAAAGATGTTATCGTATTGATTTCATTATAGCAAAATAAAATTTGCAGGAGTGTAATTTTCGTTTGACATCGATAATATTTCAGTTCATTAGAGAGATAGTATGCGTTCACAGGTTCAAAGTTCACTGTGCGCTTTGGCGCAAGGCCGTTCATAATTCACAAATCAACATTTCAGATTTGCGGTAAATCTACAACCCTTGAACTCTGAACCCGTGAACGGTTACGAGAGATATTCAAGTTTCGTGCTTCTTGATCAACATAGAGATGTGAACAGGCGCTAAAAGAGGCTGTCAGGGAGGTTTCGAATGTGCGGTATTGTCGGATATTTCGGAGGTGCTGGTAACAATCTGACCCGGGTGCTGACAGGCATGTCTGCCATTACGTTGAAAGACTTGTCGAAGAAATATTAGACAATGGTGCATACCAGAACTATGAGAACGTGCTTATTTCCGTATGGTCTGACGGGGCTGACAAAAAAAGGATGCTTGAGCACCAAAGGCGTCTTATCGCTTTTGAAGGTTTGCCCCTCGATCTGTTTGAAACGGCGACTAAAAGCAAATCACCCTATCCCACATATGATGATCTTGTGGACCTTAATGCTGACCGGCCATGCAGGTTGACCCCAGGACAGCCTGGCCGGCCATGCTTTAACCCCTCATTTTTTATTCGCTCAAAAAAAGATCTTAACAATTTTGTTATGCGTCTCATCGAGGAATATGATCTTTCGCCGGTGGTCATCCGTGAAATAATTAGAAAACCGCTAATGGCGGTAATTGCTTCGAAAAAAGCCAAGGATCTGATCAGTGCAGCAACTGCGGATATAATGAATGCATTTGACAGGATTTTTGAAACGATTCTCTCAGGGAAACAAGCAATAAAACTCATGCCAAACGGCCGCAAGCAGTTTTCAGTTAACCCACTTGCCTTGAAGTCGCTGTGGTGCTGTCTGCCTGAAACCCCTGTTGAAATCCCCCCGGATTACGACAGGGACGGAGTCTGCTGCATGTTCCGTCTCCTGGATGCAGCGCTTCTTACCAGGATGGCATACAGGCCTGATCTTATCGAATCCCTTGAAAAAATACTGGATTATTCCTGGCCTCGCTACGAACGCCCCGGACCTGTGAACTGGAAAAACCTTTACCGGGCTGAAAAAGGGGTGAATATCTACGGCTGGGCCGCAGCCGCAGCCTTGACGTGCATGCAGAGGGACGATTTTTTGCCTGAAATGTTAACCGAGCTTTCCGGCAGCGATATCATGAAGGAAACCTCGATCATTCCCGGTCAGACCGATCCTGTCAGCCTGAGATATTTTACACAACCGGTGATAGCCCATGGACGTTGGGCCGTTCAGTCCGCTGTTAACGTGAAAAACGCTCATCCTTTCCTTGATGAAAAGCGATACCGAAGTGTGGTGATTAACGGCCTGTTTGACGGAAAAACCGAAGAGAGCCTCAGGAAATTTATTGCAAAAGTCGGAAAATTTTCCTTCAGGAGCGGAAATTCCGCCGAGTATTTCCCCCTTCTCTGGGGATATTATTTTCAACAACTGTCCGATGCAAAACAAAGATACAGGGCCGTATTGACCCAGGTGGGAAATGACCTTCAGGAGTACGGTATAGGAAGCAATACTATAGACTATTCGGTTCACAATGCCGTTATGAATAAAACCACTGCGGCGCTGGATGAAGCAGCGTTTATCGAGACAGCCAAACAGATCTCAAAAAACGGTGGACAGGTGGCAGCGTGTGGTATGAGTATCTTATCCCCTCGAAGGCTTTACGTGGCGGCTCACAATCGGCCCGTCTTTGTTGTCCGCAGGCTGGAGAACGATGATTTTATGGTAGTTTCCGACATCAATGCAGCCATGGGGCTTTTCCCCCAGCAGCTCATATTTGACAAACGCAATGAACTGGAAAGCCTGGAAAATGACTATAATAAAAAGATTACCGGGTCAAAAGAAAAAGGTGCCGGCTCGAAAAAGTCAAAGGCGCTTAAGACAGCGCTTAAAAAAGAAAAAGCTAAAATTTTAAAAGCATTTTCTGTAGAAGTTCACGCCCTTGACGGAGAAGAGATATTTGCTCGGATAGAAACACAAATCGCTGATGGTAGTGTCTGCCGCAGCATCGAGATTACCGATTTTAGTGGTAGCCCTTTTCCGGAAATAGAGCCTTTTAAAACTGTTTTAAACCCCGTCCAGGCTAAAAAGGATATGGACAAATCCTTTTATGAAACGCATCTGCGCGAAATACCGGATCGGCTTATAGAAATTCTGAAGAACTACGCACCGAAAGAAGACAGTGCTCCGGATTTCGAAATAAGAAAAGGCCTTCTGCGAAGAAGATTCGGACCTGATTTCAGGAGCCTCAAGCGAATTGTGCTGACAGGAACCGGAAGTGCGCTTTACATGTGCAAAATCGCAAAAAACTTCATCCATTCATTAATGCCTGAACTGGATGTGCTTGCCTTGAGACCCGGTGAGATCGAGAACCCGGAAACCGTATTTGTCCCGGAAAAAGATCTGGTTATCCTTTTAAGCTGGTCTTCGACCACAGCGGACATGGTCCTTCTGGCTAAAAAACTTCTATCGCTCAAAATAGTCATGATCTGTATTACGGAGAAGACTTATGCGGACATGGCCATTATTGCGGCAAAAAGCGGCGGAGTAATCCCCTGCCTGAGCGATGAAGAGGTCACCGTTGCCGGTGTGAAGAGTACCGTCTGCATGCTCTTTTGCCTTAAGCTTTTCTGCCTGTGGGTGACATCACATATCGGCAGAAAAGAGGAAGCCCTTTCGTATCTTGAAAAAATGTACAGGGTTCCACATATACTTTCCAATCTTCTTCAAGACGAAAATGTAAAGGCGTTTTCAAAAGCGCTGGCCGGTGAAAAGGCACAAAGCAGCGCCAGTATAGTCATCAGCGCCATCAATACCAACGGAGTCGGAAGAGAGGCCGCCCTGAAGCTGGAAGAAAGTACCTGGTCGGCGGTGGGAAAGGCTCTTGACTACCAGGAGGTGCTCAACACAGGTTTGCCGGAAACTAAGGGAAGTATCCTTGTCATGGTAGATGCCACCTGTATTAATCGACTTGATGAAGCCATTGCGGTTATGGAGCTGCTTTACCGTAAAAAAATAAAATTTGCGGCGGTGTGCCTGGAACGGCAGGCAGAGGAACAGATCAAGCAACTGAGCGACGGCCAGTGCATCTTTCTTCCGGATTTGAAAAAAGATGCACTGCAACCTCTCGCCACTCTGATTTTTTACTACCAGCTTGCGTTTTATTATGGCCAATCTCACGGAATAGCCCTGGGTGTTGCCCCCAGAAACCGTGCCAAATCCATGACTATCGGGCGGAGCCTGTTTAAAAAGAAAGACTCACCGGCTAAAGAACTATTTAAAATTAAGAACCTGAACGAAAAGTTGAAGGCCATAGCACTCCCTGCATACGGCATGGAGAATGTAAGCATTTGGGAAAAAGATGCGCTTACAAAAAGATCTAAGCTGTACTATCAGGAGATGCGCCAGCTGGCAAAAATAATTTTAACAAATGGTATGCAGGGTAAAATATGCAGTGCTTTTGATGAAAACGCCGGACGGCTTGCACCTCATCTTTTCGATAATAATTCGGATGTAGACGAAATTGTATTTGCGCCTATGGACAGGAGGTCGGAAGCCGCAGCAAAAAGCGCTGCCGATATCTGGAGCCGCTTTATTGGATACCCGGTACGAATCATTTCACCGGAAGCGCCTCTTTCCGCCTTTGGTCGGAATGTTCTCCTGTTTACGATTGTATCTTCATCTCCAGGGCAAAAACGGCTGGCAAAACGACTTGAGGCAGCCTCATGTCCTGTGTTCAGACTGGAACCGGAAACAGGCTTTTGTGACTGCCGACCGGCTAAAAACAACGGCGGAAAGTTTCTGCTGAAAAAAGACTTGGTGTATTCGCACAGCGATTACCTGTACACCGCAATTAATCTTATTTTTATCAGCGCGTGGCGCAGTTTTTTCCCGAATAAGGCTGGAATTGTAGACGCCTATTTCAGAAGAAGCGGTGAAACTGTGCTTGAATTGCTGGGCAATTCGGATCTTAAAACGAATATAGAAAAATGCATAGCCGCTAACAGGAAATATGAAACCATGTTTTATATTGGGCCCCCTGTCGGAACAGGCCTTGCGTGGGTGAACAAATTCGACAGGACCGGCGCCATGCTGATTGAGCAGCATTCGTTTGGGGAAAGCGCTCACGGACCGATTGTTACTGTCGATCCCAGGGTAGACCGTAAATTCGTTAAACTCGACAACAGGAAAGAGATGGTTTTAAAATTCGGCGAAAAAAAAGTTGTACTCTGGGAAAATAGATACTTTGCCGGAAAAAAGATAGATGTATTTATTAAAGCACCGCCTATCGATCTGCCCCATGAAGAAAAAACGCCTTTTTTTGTGGATGGGATCTGGTATTTGCCGGAACTTCAAGCGGATTATGACGCATCAAATGACAACCTCATTGTGATGGATGCCTGCTGGGAACGATATTTCGACCAGGCACTGGACGAGATATCAACTTTCGGGTGCAGGTATCCGCGGATGATTCTTATGACCCAGCAGTCATTTCTGAACGGAAAGGCAAAAGATACGCTTTACAAATTTCCGGTAAGCAACACGATAATTCTCCCGGAGACGCCTACAGGGCCCATTCCGAAAATGCATCTTCCGTTTGTTATGAATATTATTGGCGAGGAGCTGGCCGCTTGCGCGCAAATGTATAGGTCAGGCACCCATGAAAGGGCCGGGCTGATTTAATCGCTCAGATTCGTATCGGCCAATTACGACCAGGGAAGGACAGCTCGATATTCCAGCCGCTTCCCCTGTTTTTCCATTTTTTGAATACCAGAAGGCAAAAACATGGGTGAATTGACATCACACACCATCGACTTCACGCTGGCAACCCGGTGGGATGACCTGCCCGCCGGGGTTCAACACCAGGCCAAGCGCTGCCTGATGGATACGCTGGGGGCGATGATTGCCGGATCGCAAACACCCGTCGCCGGCATCATGCGAAAAACGGCCCTTGAACAGTTCGGCGGCGATCAGGCCACCATCATGGTAACCGGCGAGCGGGTGTCGGCCGCCGGTGCCGCCCTGACCAACGGCTTTTTCGGCAACGCCCTGGACATCGACGACGGCTACCGCAACGTCAAGGGGCATCCGGGCGCCTGCGCCCTGCCGCCGGTGCTGGCCGGAGCCCAGTTGGCCGGTAACTGCTCGGGTGCGGAATTTCTCACCGCCCTGGTAGTGGGCTATGAATTGGGCATCCGGGCCGGGGTGATCCGCCACGCCACCTACGACGCCTACCACTCGTCCGGAAGCTGGGGAGCCGTTGCCGGTGCGGCCGCCGCGGGCAGGTTGATGGGGCTCACCGAGGATCAGCTGTTCCACGCCATGGGCGCCGCCGAATATCACGCACCCATCGCCCCCATGATGAAAGGCATCGACACGCCCGCCATGGGCAAGGACAGCATCGGCTGGGGGTGCATGGTGGCGGTGCTGTCCGCAACCATGGCCCGGGAAAGGTTCACCGGTATTTGCCCCCTGTTCGATGATGCACCGGACGATGCTTGGGTGAAAAGCCTGGGGCAGCAGTGGGAGATCCTCAACCTCTATTTCAAGCCCTATGCCGCTTGCCGCTGGGGACAGCCGGCGGTAGCCGGCGCTCTCAAAATTGCCCGAGAACAAGATTTGAGACCGGCGCAGATCCAGCGAATCAGGGTGCGCACCTTCAAGGCAGCCACTCGCCTGCCCCATGGGTACCCCCGGAACACGGAGGAGGCCCAGTACAGTCTGGCCTTCCCGGTTGCCGCCGCGCTGCTGGACGGGGAAGTGGGCCCCGGCCAGGTCCTGCCGCCCCGCCTACACGACCCTGACCTATTGGCTTTGCTGGACAGGGTCTCCACCGAAGTGGCACCAGAGTTCGAAGCGGAATTCCCGGCCAAGGCGCACGCTGAGGTGGTGGTCGAAACAACCTCAGGGAACGTCTATCGTTCAGGACGCATCGAGGCGCTGTGGGAGCCGCCGGATACGCTGCCCACGGATAAGGAACTGGAATCAAAATTTTTCTGGTTGACCGACCCCGTGATTGGTAAGATCGGTGCGCAGCGTCTGATTGAAAATATCTGGACGGCAGATCAATGGACATCCATCGCACCCATCATCGATAGATGCCGAGCAACAGGCGGCTGACCGATTAACGTCTTCACCTGCAGCACCTCCCTCACACCTGCTTGAGAATCCGGCCCGCCCATGATAAAATAATCATTAATCTCCAATTTTTCCTGCCAGAATGAGGAGCCACGCCATGCATCAGGTCATGATCCATCCGGCAACCTACGAGACCGCCCATGCTTCGGTGGACAGAGCCTTTGACCTGTTCCCACAAGATCTGGAAGGCAAAAAGGTATTGATCAAACCCAACGTACTGAGGGCGTCGGAAGCGTCCGAGGGCATCGTCACCCATCCGGCGGTGCTGGCAGCCGTGGTGGACAAGGTAGAAACCCTGGGGCCGGCCGCTTTGGTTGTGGGGGACAACCCGGGCCTTTTCAGTTACGGGGCCAACGAAGCGGCCTTTGAGCAGACCGGTCTCATGGCCGCCGCCCGAGGCTACTACCGCAACATCGGCCTTGATGCCGTCATCGTACCCTTCAATCCCCATTTCATGGAGACGGTGAGCGTTTCCCGGGCCATCCTCGAGGCGGACATCGTTATCAGCCTGCCCAAGTTCAAAACCCACGGCCTCACGGTTATGACCGGCGCCATCAAGAACAGCTATGGATTCCTGCCCGGCGCTCAAAAGGCCCGACTGCACAAGATCGCCGGCAGCCCGGCCCGGTTTCACGACCTGGTCGTGGAGGTGTTCAAAATCCGTGTACCGGGCCTGTTCATCGTCGACGCCGTGGTGGGCATGGAGGGCAACGGCCCGGCCTCTCCGGATCTGCGGGAGATCGGCCTGATCCTCGCATCGGACAACGCTGTGGCCCTGGATGCGGTCATGGCCGTCATGATGGGCCTGGATTCCGGCCGCCTGCGCTTTCTGCAAAACGCCGCCGATGCCGGGCTGGGCAGTTGGAAGATGACGGATATCCGTATTGACGGCAAGCTGGAAAAAATGAATGATTTCAAACTCCCACCCCTGGGCGGCGAAGCCATCCAGGACAACGCGGCTGTCCAGGAGATGCTCCAGAGCAAAACCCTACTCATCCCTCAGCCGGACCCGGACGCCTGCACCGCCTGCGGTGCCTGCGTAGAGCAGTGCCCGGCCCAGGCCCTTTCCATGCCGGACAATCTGCCTCAGGTGGATATGGAACGCTGCGTCACCTGCTTCTGCTGCCAGGAAATCTGCCCGGAAAAGGCCATGGTTTTACAGTAACGCGTGAAGAAAGGTCAGCCGAAAAATGAAGAACGCCTTTATCGTTTTCTGTTCACCGGCCGGATCCACCGGCCATGTGGCTCGAGTCATCGCCCATTCCCTGGAAGAGAAATCTATCGCCGTTCACCTGCTGGACCTGGGTGCCGGCGAAAATCTGTCCCGATTCCTTGGTTTGCTGAAAGCGGCTGAAGCGGACGATTGTCTCTTCGTTGGTTCACCGGTGTACCGGGATATGGCCATATCGACGGTGATGGCATTTCTGGGTGGCCTGCCGGCAACCAAGGGCTGCATGACCGTGCCTTTCATCACCTGGGGCGGCGTCAACAGCGGCATCGCCCTGTGGCAGATGGGACAGGTGCTGCAGAACAAGGGATACGCCCTGGCCGGTGCGGCCAAGGTGCTTGGCGTCCATTCCTTAATGTGGCAGTCCGACCGGCCGGTGGGACAGGGACATCCGGATACCGCCGACGATCGCCAGGTACGTATGCTGGTGGACAAGGTGGTTGAACGGACAAAGAATATGAAACCGGACACCCTACCCCTGACCGTCCTCGACTATCAACTTGAAGAGATCAGTACCGACATAAAAAACAAATTGGATCAGCCATGGACGATCATCCCTAAAACCGTTGATGAAGAGAAGTGCACCAAATGTGGCACGTGCGCGGAAGTTTGCCCTGTGGAAGCCGTTTCACTGGATCCAGTACCAGTGTTCGATGAAAATTGCTTCGACTGCTTCAACTGCATCCGGGAGTGCCCCGAAGAGGCCATCGCACCAACCCTTACCCTCGACAAAATCGAAGCCATGATTCGCAAACGGGTGGAGACCTTCAACGAAAGGCCACCTACGCAGATTTTTACCTGATTTTATCGACTGGGGTGCTTGAAGGTGCGGCTCAGTTCTAAAAAAATAGTTTTTAACATTTGACAAGAACAAATAACTTGGCTATGAATCGCACGAAAAGGCGTCCGAGAGGACTCAAAAGGGAATCCCGTTAGACTCGGGAGCGGTCCCGCCGCTGTAATCGGGGACGAAATCTGCAGATACCACTATTTCGAGAATAAACGAAATGGGAAGGTGCAGAAAGTAGATTGATCCGGAAGCCAGAATACCTGCCTTTGTATATGCCGTAAATCCTGCGATGGTTCGGGTTCGGTGATAATATTGACAGGGCCAAGTAAGCTGGGTGCAGCCCTTCATGCCGTTTTTCGCATGAAGGGCTTTTTTAATGCCGGTTAATGCCGCACCCGCCATGATGAAGCGAAGAAGGATCTCTGGGCAGGGAACCCTTCTTCGCTTTATCTATTTTAAATGGGGCAGACCCGTAACTATTGTCAGTTCAGAAACGAGGATTTTCGTTCAAGATCACGTGTCTCGGCGAAGCCTTTGCGAAGACGGAAGGAAAGCGAGAAATTGTACCACAGGCAGGGTAAAAAAACTGTTTCTTGATAGCCACTAACTAAAAGGAGGAAAACGATGAGAACGACAAAATGGTGTGGGATCGTATTGATGACTTTGGTTTTCTTTTTCATTGCTGTGAATGGTTTTGCTTCAAGCGGTCATGGCCAAAATCAACCAAAAAAAATCGGCATTTTACTGGTGGCCTTTGGTTCCAGCGAACCATCCGCACAAATATCATTTGAAAACATCGACAAGAAAGTCAAGATCGCCTATCCGGGTATTCCTGTTCATTGGGCTTACACCTCACACATCATCCGGAACAAACTAGCGAAACAGGGAAAGTTTCTCAATTCGCCCGAAGTGGCCCTTTCAAAGATGAAAGATGAGGGCTTTACTCACGTGGCGGTTCAAGCGTTGCATACCATTGGTGGTGAAGAATACCACGATTTACGTCGCACCGTTGGCGCATTTAAAATCATGGGAGGATTCCAGCGAATTGTGCTGGGTTATCCTTTGCTGGCGTCACAGAAAGATATGCAGCTCGCTGTTAGCGCCATACTGGAATCGATTCCCACAGAACGAAAAAGTAACGAGGCCATAGTGCTGATGGGCCATGGCACCCATCACCCGTCCAACGCCTTTTATGCAGCGCTGATGTTCCAGCTGCAGTTAAAAGATCCAAATGTTTTTGTTGGAACGGTTGAAGGCTATCCCGATGTCGATTTGATAAAGGAATTGCTGATCAAACGCAAAATCAAAAAAGCGTATCTGATGCCTTTCATGTCCGTTGCCGGCGACCACGCTAAAAATGACATGGCCGGAGATGAAGATGATTCATGGAAATCGATCCTGACCAAAGCGGGAATTCAATGTGCTCCCATTCTCAAAGGAACTGCTGAATATGACAAGTTTGTTGATATCTGGGTGAGCCACATCAAGGGACCGCTTAGCCATTTTGAGTAATGTGAGAATTGATTGCCTTTTCGACGCAATTAGCAACCAGAAAACAATTAGCGATGAAGGTGGAGGATAGTAAAGATGAAGAAGATGATCCTATGCGTGTTGTGCATGATGTTGAGTTGCGCAATTGCAGTTACCCCTGTCATGGCACAGGATTCAACAACGCCCAGCCATGCAGCAACTGTCCAGAAAGCGGGTGGTGTCAAAAGCCTTGAAAAACGAATCAAGCAACTGGAAGAGGCCATCGATCGGGAAGTCGAGGGAGACAAGTGGTATGATCGTCTGCAGATCAGCGGCCTGATCGAAGTCGAGGCCGCCCACGAAAAGATCGACTACAAGGATCCTGCAACGCCGGACGAAAAAAGCGATGATATCGACCTGGCCACCGTGGAACTGGTGGTGGATGCAAAAATCGTCAAGCATGTGGACGGGCACGTGCTGTTCAAATACGAAGAGGACGACGTTTTTGTTGACGAAGGCTTCATCACTCTGACCGGCACCGAAGCATTTCCCGCCTATTTGATTGCCGGTCGCCAGTACATTCCCTTCGGTTACTTTGACAGCCACTTCATTTCAGACCCGACCACCCTGGTTCTGGGGGAGACCAACGAGGGGGCGGTCGTGGC
>JABZFO010000084.1 GCA_014237405.1 Desulfosarcina sp.
CATAACGCCCCACCAGCTCTTCGGCGCCGGGCTTTCTTGTGGCATAGGTTCTCGGCACGTATTTGTCAGTGTCAACTTTTCCGGCCATGGTGACCTCCTTTCGGTTTTCAGAAAAAAAACAAACGTTATTCTAACGATGCCTTTTTGCAGATTGAATCAGCAATGGCTATGCCAAAGGTGAGAGCAAAGATATCTATCGGTTTTTATGTCGTTTTTACATTTCGTAAGGGGTGGCGTAGGCGCTGCATGCCATGGATAATGTCAACTCTTTTTACACCCTGGAAAGGGTCTATGAGAGTGATTGGAGACTCCCTGCGGCAAACCACGGGCAATGTTCTGCCTGATGGCAGCACTCCGCGGCCGGCCCATTGCCTTGACTCGCCGCGGTTGTGCCGCATGGAGGGGCGTGCAAATATGGGTCACTGGCTTGAACTCATGATCGAAAAAGGGTAGAAGTTAAGAAAAAAGGAAAGAACGCCATGCTGTCACTGGATCAATTATTGAAGGAAAGCGAACGGATCGAGCCTGTACCCCAGGTGATTCATCAACTTATGGATCTGGTGGACGATCCCGAGGTCCCGATCTCTGAAATTACGGAGCTGATCCTATACGAACCCGTGGTGACTGCCAATCTTTTAAAACTGGCCAACTCCGCTGCATTCGGATTCAAAACGAAAGTGAGTTCGGTTCACGATGCCATCGTGCTGCTGGGCCTGAAGCGGGTGGTTGAAATGGTGCTGCTCAACAGCGTCACCAAACCGTTGAAATCTGCCCACAATGGCTATGGCTTAGAAGAGGGCCAATTGTGGAAACAGTCCGTCTCATGTGCGCTAATGGCCAGTGCCATTGCCGACACCGTCGACGCGACGATTAAGCACATTGTTTTCACGGCTGCGCTGCTTAAGGATATTGGCGTCATTATAATGGACCGGCATATGCGTGACGCCGTGGATCAGATTCGCCAGGCTATGGAGGCGGACAATCTGGAGCTGGTGGCGGCGGAACGGCGGGTTTTGGGTATCGATCATGCCCGTCTCGGTGGACGAATTGCCGCTAATTGGAATTTCAGCAACACCCTGGCAACGACCATCCAGAACCACCATCTGGCTGATGCGTTGAAGACGATTCCGGAAGAGACGGCCATGGTCTACCTGGCTGACAGCATGTGCTCCATGTCCGGAATCAACGGTGACCTGTTTAGCGGCCACTACATCTACTATGACCGGGTATGCCGGCAGTTGGGCCTGGCCGAGTTGGATGTCAACCGGATCATGTCCGATTTCTATTCCCGAAAAGAAGATATCTACGGTCTGCTGGCCATTCTGTAAGTGCCTCGGCCCTAAGGACCGACAACAATCTATCAGGAGCGACTGGAACGATGACCCCCTATGAACTGGCCAAGCTGATACACATGGAACTCTCACCCATTGCCCCCAGGCTGTCGGCCGCCATCAACCGCGCCCTGGTGGACATTGGGGAGGGCTCTGCACTGGTGGGATTGGGCCCCGGTACCCACGAAAACGACAACGTCTCATTCCAGGAATCAGAAACCATCAACGCCAAGGCAAGTGAGGCCGAGGGTGCCTTGGCAAAAATACACGAGATGATGTGGAAACTGGAGGAGCACTCGTCCTGGAACGTGATTATCGACAAGAAACCGGGCAATCGGGGTAAACCGATCGAACTGCTTTATACCCTGGTGAGGATGAAAGGGGCTCTGTAAACACCGGGTTGCAGCGGCGATCGGCCCCATAAAAGATACGGGGCGGTACAAGACCGCCCCGCAGGCAGAAGGAGGTAGATAAAAAAGAGGAGGTAATTCTTTTCAACGGCAATCCCCCGATGTGCCGCTGTATTAAGACTATCGGCACCCTCCTTCTTAAACTTTAGAATTTTTTTATTTTTTCCGCCACATTGCCTGAGATCAAATGATCCGTATCTTTAGCGGTTTTTTTTTCACCCGATCTGCCGTCCATGATCGATCTTTTCAGAAAAGAGACTGAACTGTGTCGCAGTGCTATTGATCCGAAACTGAAAAAAGAGTATCCTATCAAGCTGATTCGCTATGTCGGTCGGCGCTTTGAACAATACGGATACAATGATCGGTTTGAACCGCGATAGCGAGCGTAGTCCGCGCTGCCATCATCACCACAACCAGGAGGAGGAGGAGCAAAATGAAGAAACTACTTGCAGTTACCCTGACCCTTGCCGTGCTTTTCGGCGCTGGTGCCATTGCCGGTGCCACCACCTTGAAGGTGGGGCTGGATGCCGACCCGGTGTCTCTCGATCCCCACGTGCAGCTTTCCGGCGGTATGCTTCAGTATTCCCACTGGGTGTTCGACCCGCTGGTCCGCTATGCCCAGGACATGTCCATCGAACCACGGCTGGCCACCCGATGGGAACGCATCGACGAACTGACCATGCGGTTTTACCTGCGCGAAGGAGTCAAGTTTCACAGCGGTAACACCTTTTCCGCAAAAGACGTGAAGTTTACCCTGGAACGGCTGAAAAAAAGTATCGATTTCAAGGGGCTCTTCGAACTGTTCACGGAAGCGGCCATCGTCGACCAATACACCATCGACATCAAAACAAAGAAACCCTACGCCCTGCTGCTGAGAATGTGCACCTACATCTTCCCCATGGACAGTGAATTCTACACCGGCACCGATGCCTCCGGGCAGCCCAAGGATGCCATGGTCAAGATCGGTCCCTCCTTTGCCCTGGCCAACGAATCCGGCACCGGCCCCTACAAGGTCGCCGAGCGGGAGCACGGCGTAAAACTGGTCATGGACCGGTTTGCCGACTATTGGGACAGTGCCTCCCCCGGCAATGTGGACCGGCTTGTCCTGTCCCCCATCAAGGAAGACGCCACCCGCGTGGCGGCCCTGCTTTCCGGTGACGTGGATTTCATCTCCCCGGTACCGCCTCAGGATTTCAAACGAATCGAAAAAGATTCCAAGCTCAACCTGTTCACCTATCCCGGCGGCCGGATCATCACCGTGCAACTCAACCAGAAGCGGCGCCCTGAGTTCCGGGTACAGAAAGTCCGCCAGGCCATTGTTCATGCCATCAACAACGAAGGCATCGTGAAAAAAATTATGAAAGGCACCGCCACCCCCGCCGGCCAGCAGAGCCCCCAGGGCTATGCCGGATACAACCCCAACTGCGTGCCCCGCTATGACCTGAAAAAGGCCAAGGCACTGATGAAAGACGCCGGATTCGCCAACGGCTTCGAGTGCACCATGATCGCCCCCAACAACCGCTACGTCAACGACGAGAAAATCGCCGAAGCCGTGGTGGGCATGCTGGCCAAGATCAACATCAAGGTGAATCTGAAAACCATGCCCAAGGCCCAGTACTGGGATGAGTTCGACGCTCAGGTGGCCGACATCCAGATGATCGGCTGGCATTCGGATACGGAAGATTCGGGTAACTTTTCAGAGTTTCTAATCATGTGCCCCAACAAGGAGACCGGGTACGGCCAGTACAACAGCGGCAACTACTGTAACCCGGAATTGGATCGGATGACTCTGGCCGCCCAGAGTGAAACCGACCTGAACAAACGCGGGAAAATACTCATACAGATCGAGCAGATTCTCTATGACGACGCGGCGTTCGTGCCTTTCCACTGGCAGAACCACTCCTACGGTGCCAAGAAAAACGTGGACGCGGCACCGATCATCAACACCATGAACTTCCCCTATTTCGGGGATATTGTGGTTAAATAGTCGCCCAACGCGATGTTTTGTTCAATTTATAAAGCTCACGATCCTTAAGTGAGGGCGGGGTGATATTTCGTAAAGGGATACCGCCCCTCCCTCTCTTAGATTCTTATAAATTCGACTTGAAAGTTAATCTCTCATTATAATAAAATAGCATATAAATTCGGTTATTGCGGAAAGTATAATTATAAATTCTTAATTATTAATTTTGAATGAAGGCATTCTATCGTTTTAAAAAATTGACAGAATACATAATTTCAAAATTCATAATTCAACATTAAAAATTACAAATATGTTTGCCTTTGTCGTCAGACGCATCACCCAGGCGATTTTCGTCATGCTGATCATCAGCCTTGTGGGTTTTTCCATCAAGAATGAGATCGGCGATCCGGTCCGGGACATGGTGGGCGAGCGGGTTACACCGGCCGAACGGGAAGCATTGCGGGACAAGCTGGGACTCAACGATCCGTTTGTCACCCAATACCTTCGGTTCGCAAAAAATGCCGTCCAGGGGGACCTGGGGCTCTCTTTTTTCCATAAGAAACCCGCCCTTGCGGTCATTGCCGCCAAGGCCCCGGCCACCCTCGAGCTAGTGTTCGGTGCGGCCCTGATCATCATCTTCATATCTCTGCCCGTCGGTATCTTCTCGGCCATCTACCCGCAAAGCGCTTTCTCCCGATTCACCATGGCCTTTTCCACCCTGGGGGTATCGGTGCCGGTATTTCTCACGGCCATCGTGCTCATCTATATCTTTTCCGTCGAGTTGAACTGGCTGCCCTCATACGGGCGCGGGGAGACGGTCAACCTGTGGGGATGGCACAGCGGCTTTTTTACCGTTGACGGGATTTTGCACCTCATCCTGCCAAGTTTTGCCCTGGCTTCCATCATGCTGCCGCTGTTCATCCGGCTAATCCGGTCGGAAATGATGGAGGTACTGGAGACCGAATACATCAAGTTTGCCTGGGCAAAGGGACTGCGGCGCAAGCGAATCTGGTTCGTGCATGCCTTCAAAAACACCCTTCTGCCCGTAATCACCGTTTTCGGGGTCCAGATCGGTATCATGTTCGCCTTTACCATCCTCACGGAAACCGTCTTTCAATGGCAGGGCATGGGCTTCATGTTTTTAGAGGCCGTGGAGCGCTCTGACATCTCCCTGCTGGTGGCGTACCTGATGGTGGTGGGGGCCATTTTCGTGGTAGTAAACACCGTGGTGGATATCATATACGGGTTGGTGAACCCCACCATCCGGATTGCGGGAAGATAATGATCAAAACCTGGCAACGTTTCAAAGCATCCTATCTGCTCTTCAGCTTCAAACAGGACAAGACCGCCATATTCAGCTTCGTGGTTCTACTGGCCCTTCTGGTCACGGGACTGCTGGCCCCGGTGTTTTCTCCCTACGACCCCTACGATCCGGCCAACATCGATATCATGAATTCCGAACTGCCGCCCGCATGGATGGAAGAAGGCGAGAAGGCTTTTATGCTGGGTACGGATATCCAGGGGCGGGACTTGCTCAGCACCATGATTTACGGGCTGCGCCTGTCTATTCTTATCGGCTGCGGGGCGGTGATTCTGCAAGGGGTCCTCGGCGTCGTTGTGGGTCTACTGGCCGGCTACCTGGGGGGGAAAATTGACGCCGTACTCATGCGCGTTGCCGACATTCAGCTCTCCTTTCCCTACCTGATGGTAGCCATTTTCATCAGTGCCATTTTTCAGGTGGCCTTCGGCATCGGGCAGTACGAGGATCTGGCCGTTCCCCTGCTCATCGTGATTATCGGTCTATCGGAATGGCCGGTGTACGCCCGAACCGTCCGGGCATCGGTGATGGGGGAGAAAAACAAGGAATACGTGGAGGCGGCCCGGGTCATCGGTTTGAACCGGTGGCGGATCATGTTCAGACACGTGCTGCCCAACACCATGACGTCGGTACTGGTCATCTCCACTATTCAGGTGGCCAATGCCATCATGAGCGAGGCGGCCCTCTCCTTCCTCGGCCTGGGCATGCCGGTGACCAAGCCCTCGTTAGGGTCATTGATCCGGTCCGGATTCGAGTACATCTTCTCCGGTTCCTGGTGGATCACCCTGTTTCCCGGTGTCTTCCTGGTGCTGCTGGTGATGGTGATCAACCTGTTGGGGGACTGGTTGAGGGATGTGCTGAACCCCAAGCTGTACAAGGGATAACCGAATTTATATGCAACACCTACTTGAAGTCAACGACCTCGAAGTGAAATTCGGCCTGCGGTTCGGGGATCTGACCGCCATCAACGGCATCAGCTTCAGCCTGGACAAGAGCGAGCGCATGGGCCTGGTGGGGGAGAGCGGGGCCGGCAAATCGGTCACCGGTTTTGCCATCATCAATTTGATCAGCAAGCCTGGGTTCATCTCCGGCGGCCGGGTGATGTTCAACGGCCGGGACCTCACCGCGCTCTCCGATGAAGCGATGCGGGATATCCGGGGCAATCACATCAGCATGATTTTCCAGGACCCCATGATGACCCTCAACCCGGTGCTGACCATCGGCACCCAGATGGTGGAAACCCTTCTGGCCCACCGCAGCATCACCCGGACCGAGGCGAAATCCATCGCCCTGGAAAAGCTGAAAAAGGTGCAGATTCCCTCGCCGGAAAAGCGCCTGGCCCAATACCCCCATGAATTTTCCGGCGGCATGCGCCAGCGTATCGTCATCGCCATCGCCCTGCTTACCGACCCGGAAATCGTTATCGCCGACGAGCCCACCACGGCCCTGGACGTGGTGTCTCAGGTCACCGAAAAGATCGCCGTCATGTACGCAGGAAAAATTGTGGAGTCGGGCCCCACGGACCAGGTGGTCAACGACCCTAAACATCCTTATACACAGGGATTGATCAAGGCCTTGCCCGGCAGCCTGCAACCCGGCGCCAAACTGAACCAGATTCCGGGGATGATGCCTACCCTGACAGACATTCCGCCGGGGTGCGCCTTCAACCCCCGGTGTCCCCTCAGTGATACCATCTGCCGGCAGCAGGAACCGCCCTTTATCATTATCAACGGAGCTACGCGCAGGGTGGCCTGCCACATGGCAAAACCCGACCCAAGCAACGGAACGACATGACAAGCGACGAAAATGGCCTGCTGGCCCTGAAACAGGTGGTCAAACACTTTGACATCTCCGGTGGTCTGCTGGATCAGCTGCGGCTGGAAAAGGGAAAAATCACCCGGCATCGCACCACGGTCAAGGCGGTAAACAATGTGAGTTTCACCATCGCCCCCGGCGAGACCTTCAGCGTGGTGGGCGAGAGCGGGTGCGGCAAATCCACCCTGGCCCGCACTACCCTCGGCATCTACCCCCCTAACAGCGGGAAGATTCTCTACCGGGGTGAGCGAATCGACAACAAAAACGCCCAGCAGATGCTCCCCTTTCGCCGTAAGATGCAGATGATTTTTCAGGACCCATACGCATCCTTGAACCCCAGAAAGACTGTCATGCAGACCTTGGAGGAGCCGGTCGTCTTCCATAACCCGTCCATCTCGTCAGGCCAGGTGAAAGATCGGGTGGCTGCGGTCATGTCCAACGTGGGGGTGGACCCCAAATGGGCCGGCCGATACCCCCACGAATTTTCCGGTGGCCAGCGTCAGCGCATCAGTATCGCCCGGGCGTTGATGGTGGACCCCGAATTCATCGTGGCCGACGAGCCGGTGTCGGCGCTTGACGTTTCCATCCAGGCCCAGATCCTCAACCTGCTCATGGAGGCCCAGGAGCAGCGGGGTCTCACCTATATGTTCATTACCCACGACCTTTCCGTGGTGGAGCACATCAGCACCCGGGTGGCGGTCATGTACCTGGGCACCCTGTGTGAACTCTCCCCGGCCAAGGCCCTGTTCAACAGTCCCCGCCACCCCTACACCCAGGCCCTGCTCTCTGCCATCCCCAAGCTGGGGCGGAAAAAAAGCGGCCACATCAAGCTGAAAGGCGAGGTGCCCACCCCCATCAACCTGCCCACCGGATGCGTGTTCCACGGCCGGTGCATTCACGCTGATCAACGCTGTGTCGAAGAGATACCGGAGGAGCGAACCGTGGAAAACAAAGTCAGTGTCGCCTGCCACGGCGTGGAGGAGGGACGGATATAAGTCCCGCTTTCGAATGGAGCTGATAAGCTGGTCCTCCCCCGCATAGCGGGATTTTTGATGGGCCAGGATGCTTTACTTCCGAGGCCCTTCTCCGATGGCCTGAAGACCCTTCTTGTGGTCTTCGTCAAACCGCCTCAACCGGTCCTCCAACTCCCCGAAGCGATCTTTTCCGGTTAAAGAAACGCAGGCCCGGATGCCTTCGGTCCGGCTGCTTCCGGTGGTTTCCAGGGAGATGGCGCTGATGCCGTAGTAGAGCAGTTCCTCCACCAGCTGGACGCCGGTGAAGCCGGGGTATGCCACGGTGAAGTAAAAGCCGTCGGCCAGAGGCTGGTCTTCGTCCATGTCGTAGACCAGGGAAAAGCCGTTTTCCGTGAACAGGCGCTTCATCGTTCGGGCTCGCTCGCCATATTCTTTTACCGCCTCCACGAAGTTGTATTTGCCGTCGTTCACTGCCTCCAGCAGTTTGGCCAGGCCGTACTGGGTGCTATGACACACGCCTGAACTGAGCGAATACATGCCGCTGAAAATGTAAGCGTAGCCAAACTTGTCCGTGCCGAACCAGGGTTTGAGACCATCCCCTGTTGAATCGAACAGGGTGTCGGAAATGGCCGTCATGCCGATGCGCTGGCCGGCCAGGCTGAAGGATTTGGAGCTGGAGATCAGCAGGATGGTGTTGCCCGTATACCGGGCCACCGTGGGGATGAATGGCGGCACTCCCGGCCGGGAGTAGTCCTGACGGAAATCCATGCCGAAGTAGGCCAAATCCTCAAGGGCGATGACATCGTAGCGGGTGCACAGTTCGCCTATAATGCCCAGCTCTTTTTCCGTGAAGCAGATCCAGGCGGGATTGTTGGGGTTGGAGTACATGAGTGCGCCGATCCGGCCCGTCGACAGGTAGGATTCCAGCTTGTCCCGCAGCCGGTCCCCCCGAAAATCGTACACGTCGAAGCTTTCGCTGGGCAACCCCAGTACCTGGGCCTGCTTCTTGTTCACGGGAAATCCCGGGTCGATGAACAGAATGCCGTCCTTTCCCTTGATCCGGCGGCAGGCCATCATCATGGAGAGAAAGCACCCCTGCATGGAGCCCACGGTAGGCAGGCAATGGGTCGGCAGCACATCGGTGTCCAAAAATTGCTTCACGAAACGGGAAATTTCGTATTTCAGATAGGCGATGCCGTCAAAAGGCGGGTAGGCGGCGCCCACTCCCTTTTTCAGGGCGCAGATCTCCCCATCCACGGCAATTTCCGGCGGGGCCATACCGGGGATGCCCATCTCCATACGGATAAACCGCTGGCCGGACTCCCCCTCGATTTCACCCACCAGCCGGTTCAGCTCACGGATGGAGGCCAGTCCCACGCAAACGAGGCCGCTTTCGCGGATCTTGTCCCGGACTATCTTGCCGGCAATCGGGGTTTTCATGATGATCTGTATCCTCTATGAGGAAACGCTGCCTTTAAAAAAAGGTCCTTCAAACCAGGCCGTCCTCCGCCAGCGGTTTGCCCTCGAGTATGCGCTGGGGGTCGAAAATGGATAGGTCCAGGGTCGTTGTCGTGCCGGTGATCAGTTCGCTCATGTAGCGCCCCACGGCCGGGCCCTGCTGGAGGCCGTGGCCGGAGAAGCCGTTGGCCAGATAAAAGCCTTTGAGTTCAGGCCACTCGCCGAGGATGGCATTGCCGTCCAGGGTGTTGACCGCATACAGGCCCGCCCAGCCCCGAACCAGCTTCAATCGTTCGAAGGCCGGCACGAACTCGGCCAGCTCCAGCCAAAGCACGTCCATGAACCGGTTCTGGTCCCAGGTGAAATTGAAGCCCACCGGGTCTTCGTCCATGGATTTCCCCAACAGCACCATGCCCCCGGTTTCCGTCCTGAAGTAAAACCCCGAGGGCAGGATGGTCAGGGGCAGCGGGCCGTCGGGCTTGACGGCCGGGTCCACGCAAAAGCACTGACGTTTGACCGGGTTCACGGGCAGATCAACCCCGGCGGTTCCGGCCAGTTCGGTGCACCAGGCACCGGCGCAGTTGACCACTACGGCAGATGTATAGGTGGTGTCGGAGGCGGTCTTGACACCGGTGATCTGTCTGTTGTCGATGATCAGTTCGGTCACCTCGTCCTCGATGTAAACGGCCCCCTGGGATCGGGCGTTGGCCTTGTAGCCCATGAGCACGGCGTAGGCGTCGAAATGGCCATCCTGGGCGCCGAATGTGCCGCCGGTCAGCCCTTCCGGTGCATACAGAGGATAGTGGGCCTTGATCTCGTCCGGCGTCCACCACTGAACCTGGCATCCCAGCTCCTGCTGCATCACCATGGCCGCTTTGGCATCGGCCGCGGCAGCTTCTTCATAGAGGAAAAGGTTGCCTTCCCGGTGATAGACGATGTTGGGACGGTTACCGTTGACCGTCATGTCGTCTTCGAAGCGTTCCAGCACGTCGAAGGCGTACTGCGAGGCCTGGACGTTCTGCTTCAGGCTGAACTGGATCCTGGCGTTGACCATGGACAGGGTGGTGGAGGACCGGGTGTAGACCAGATCCCGCTCGATAACGGCCACTTTCAGTCCTGGATCCTTCTTGGTCAGGTAAAAGGCGGTGGTGGATCCCATGATCCCGCCGCCCACGATGATGACGTCATAACGCTTATCGCTATCCATGGCCCGGTGTTCTCCTTGTGGGGTGTGGCCCGAACCGGTCAGGCCTTTTTGTAGTTGGGTCCTTCCCCGCCCTCCGGACAGGTCCAGGTGACGTTGTGGAAGGGGTCCTTGATGTCGCAGGTCTTGCAATGCAGGCAGTTGGTAAAATTCAGTTTGATTCCCTTAATGCCGCTGCCGTCTTTAAGTTTGTCCATTTCATAGACATCGCCCGGGCAAAATCGCGTGCAGGGACAGCCATAGGTGGAGTAACATTTTTCCACGCACACTCGCTGGTCGTGAATGTAAACGTGGCTGGGCTGGTCCTCCCGGTGCAGGGTACCGGACAGATAGACGCCGGTAAGTTTGTCCACCATGACCGGATCGTCCTTAGCCGGTTTCTCTTTCTCTTCGGGAGGCCCTGCTGGTTCTGCTTCGCCTTGCAGGGGTGTGAGCGTGGTGGCGTCGTCCACCGAAGGCAGACGGTCCACCAGGCCTTTGCCCTTTGAAATGTACTGGGCGGCCAGGTGAATCCACTTGACCGGCCCTTTCTTGGCCAGGGCCTGGGCGAAGTTGCGGCCCTCCCGAAGTTCCTCCCCGGCCCAGCTTGCTTCTATCCGCTCGCTGTAACTCTCCAGGGTGTGACGTTTGGTGTTGCCGGCCATGAGGGCATCCATGATGGTCTCGGCGGCCAGCATGCCCGACTTCATGGCCAGGTGGATGCCCTTGATGGCCGGCGTGCTGTGCATGGCGGCGCCGTTTCCTGTGAACAGGGCGCCGTCCACGGCCAGGTGCGGCATGGTGAACCAGCCGCCGGTGGACACAGCGCGAGCCCCCTGCTCCACCACTTTGCCGCCCCGGATAATTTTCTGGATCATTGGGTGGCGCTTGAACCGCATAAACGTGTCGTAAAGGTCCAGAGACGGGTTCTCGTAGCCCAAAGCGACCAGAAAGCCCAGGGCGATACGGTTTTCCGCCATTTCATAAACAAACCCGCCACCGGGGGTGTTCAAGTCCAGGGGGAAACCCATGGTGTGGATGTCATTGAAGGGGCTGCCGACGAAAAAGTGGTTTTCGGGGAGTTGGATCACTTCTTTGATGCCAGTTTCGAACACCTCGGGCAGCCGGTCCGAACGGATGGGCAGCTTGCCGGCCAGTTCTTTCATGAGGCTGCCCCGGGCGCCTTCGCCCACCACGGTGACCTTGGCCAGCAGGTCGATGCCCGGCTCGAAATTGGGCTTGGGCCTGCCTTTTTTGTCCAGCCCTTTGTCGCCGGTGCGAACACCCGTCACCGTAATGCCGTCATCGGCCAGAAGGATCTCTTTACCGTCAAACCCGGGAAAAATATTGATGCTCAGAGCCTCGGCCTTGTCCCCCAGCCACCGGCACACCTGGGAGAGACTGACGATGGGAAAGCCGGTGTTGTGCATCTGCCGCGGGACCAGGGGCATTTTGAAGCTGCGGTTTTTTGTCAGAAAGAAGAAACCATCGGTGCGTACGGTCTGCTCCACAGGAAAGCCCTGTTCCAGGTAGTCGGGGTACAGTTCGGCGATGGCCACGGGGTTCATTACCGCCCCGCTGATGGCATGGGAGCCGATACCGGCCCCCTTATCGATGAGCGCCACTTCCAGTTCCCGGCCCTTTTCCGCAGCCAACTGCATCAGCCGGATGGCCCCGGCCAGATTGGCGGGCCCACCGCCCACAAAGAGAACGTCAAATTCGATGGATTCGTGTTTGGTCATTGGATTTCCCCTTTTTCAGGAATCAGGTTTTCTGAACGCGCTTGAAAAATACCATAAATGAACTGAATGGTGTTTAGACAGATTCAGATAGCCCGATTCTCCATTAAAAACAAGGGGCCGGCACAGGAAATGGCGGCAGCCAGAATACCCGATGCCGATTTTCTACCCGGGGATAGTCACATGGCACCGATATAGTACACCTAAAGCTTTATCACTTGTATACCAATGGTTGAAAAAGCTGTCAAGCGCTATTATTCAACCCTATCCGTGGCCACATAGGACTTGTTTAATGACATGATCCGTGGTATTTGCCATTTTTGACCCTTTACCCAAATCCTTAAAATCCGTATACAGTAACCCGGACCAGGCAATGCAATTTGCATTTTGCCGGGATGATCCTGCAAGGAGGCGTTGAACATGGCAAACCGTAGCAACAATTCAGCGTGGATACTGGTGGTGATTCTGGCGGTATCTCTTCAGGTGGTGTTCGTTTTTGCAGACTGCAAACAGACTGCCACGGGAACGGCCATCGACTTTTCCAAGGCCTATTTTCTTCTGAATGCCGACATGGAAAAGTATATGTGCAGCGAACGGGCCGGCGATGAGGATGAATCAGCTGCCGCCACCTATCTCCAGGCCATGACCGATGAGATTCATCTGAAGGGGCTGCGTCGAACCTGCATCCATCCGGTCTTCGCCTATGTGGCCAAGCTGTTTCGCCTGGGCCAGACCCATGAGTTCGAAGAGACTCTGGAACTGGTAAAAAAGGACGGCAAGTGGAAGGTCTGCGGAACCCCCTACGGCCTGTCCCTGGATGTTTAGCCCGCCGGTTTTCAACTGATTCCGCTTTGTTAGTCGTTCCCGTCAGTGCGACGATGATTATCTGCCGCCGGTTTCACCGCCACCGTGAAACCGGCGCTCCTTTTTAAAAGTCTGCATCCTGGTGATGGTGCCTGCCGATGGACGCTGTTTACATTAAAATTCGAGAGAGCGCCCGCAAAATCGTTGCTCGATATCCCCGGCCCGATTTTTACGGGGATCACCCGTCAGAAGTCGACCATTCGCAGCGATTCTACCATTCAGATACCTCCATCGTCAGGCTCCGGAAAGACATGGCCGGGTGCCTGGATAACGATTTCGGCCATGGCATGGGTCATGCGGAAAAGGTGGCCATCGATGCCGGCACCCTGGTCATTATCGAGAGTCGGCTGGCCGGCCATGCGGAGAATCTGGTTCATCGGAACCTGTTGCTGGCCCAGTGCGCCGGTCTGCTACACGACATCTGCAGGAAAGAGAGGTCACACGCCGAAAAAGGGGCGGAAACGGCACGGGATATCCTTAAAACCTATCCGCTGGCTCCCGAGGAGATCACCCATGTCTGCTCGGCCATTCGCAACCACGAAGCCTTCGCCCGTCTGGAGCGGCCGTCGGCCCACCAGGCTCGGATGATATCTGATTGCCTGTACGATGCGGACAAGTTCCGCTGGGGGCCGGACAACTTCACCCATACGGTCTGGGATATGGTGGGTTTTTTGAACCCGCCCCTGGATGCCTTTCTGGACCACTATCCCAAAGGCATGGCCCTGTTGAAAAAGATCCGAGGGTCCTTCCGCTCCCGAACCGGCCGGCGTTACGGTCCCCAGTTTATCGATATGGGCATTGCCATCGGCGAAGAGCTGTATCAGGTGATTCAATCCGAGTTTGTCAACCCGCGATGATCTCATCTTTCTCACCCGGCTCAGCCTGATGACCTACACGGCACAACAGGAGGATCTGCTGGTCCATGCCCGGGATCTGGGGAGAAAAATAAGCACCGACTTGTGGTTTGTCATAGTGCCGCGTCAAATTTATCGACAGCTTTGATCAAAAGATTATTGCTGGATGTTTAGCCGGTTTTGTGTTAGTCCAACTAAATTTCTGCCCTCCAGATTGATCGGCGCCATATTAGAGGAATTATGAAAAGAAATAGGACACTTGTCATCGCCACCCGCAACAAGGGCAAGACGGCCGAAATCCGAAACCTGCTCAACGCCTTTCCTGTTACCATTAAAAATCTGGATGATTTCGGTCCGATCCCGGAAGTGGTTGAAGACGGTGATACCTTTGATGAAAACGCCTATAAGAAGGCCAGCTTCACGGCCAGGGTCCTGGGTTATCCGGCCCTTTCCGATGACTCGGGACTGATGGTGGAGGCGCTGAACGGGGCGCCCGGCGTCCACAGCGCCCGCTATGCCGGCCCCGATGCCACCGATGCCCAACGATGCAGCAAGCTGCTGGCTGAGCTTGAAAACCAATCCAACCGGAGAGCGGCGTTTGAATGCGTGATCTCCCTGGCGGCCCCAACCGGACCGGCGCTGACTTATGAAGGCCGCTGCGAAGGCACCATCACGCATGCTCCTGCCGGAACCAACGGGTTTGGGTACGATCCGGTTTTTTTCTATCCGCCGTTGAACAAAACCTTTGCCCAGTTGACCATGGACGAAAAAAGCCGGGTCAGCCATCGGGGAAAGGCATTGCAGGAGTTTCGGGAAGAGTTTGACAAAGTGCTCAAGTGGATTGACCGGCACATGCCGGAGCCGGAAATCATCGGCTGACAAAATTAAAAAGGTGAATTGCATGCTGATAAAAAATGAGGGGATCGACATTGTCAAAGAGCTGGGGGGAATCCAAACCGTCGAACAGGCCCAGGCCCTGTTCGAAAAGCGGCTTGACAAGGAGCACCTGTCCCGCATCCGGACGCTGAGCCACCCGGAAATCCTGATTAAAATTGCCAACGCCATCGCCCTGTGCGATCCCGCCCGGGTTTACATCAACACCGGGTCCGAAGCAGATCGTCAGTTTGTCCGCCAGCTGGCCCTGAACAAAGGCGAAGAAGCGGTGCTTCCCATGAACGGCCACACCATCCACTACGATCTCAAAGAGGAGCAGGGCCGCATCATTGACCGAACCTTTTACATCGCCAATCCCGATGAGAAGATCAGCAGTCTGGCCAACAAGATTCTAAGGGATGATGCCCTGGTTGAAGTCCGGGAAAAGATGACCGGCATCATGAGCGGCGTCACCATGGTGGTGGGGCTGTATATTCGCGGTCCCGTGGGCGCGGCAGCCTCCAACCCCGCTCTTGAGATCACCAGCTCCGCATACGTCAGCCACAGTGCCGAGATCCTCTACCGCAACACTTTTGCGGATTTCGAAAAAGAGGTGAACCGGCTGGGGCATTTTTACACGAACGTGCACAGCGAAGGCCTCAACCGGCACGAGGATCTGCCCAATGCGCGGGTGTTCATGGACCGGAGCCATCGCACCACCTACTCGTTCAACTGCACTTACGCGGGCAACACCCTGCTGCTGAAAAAGGGAAACCATCGCTTTTCCGTAGATAAGGCGGTCTATGAGGGCAATGGCAAAGAGCTGGCCGAACACATGTTCATCACCGGTATTGACGGCCCCGGCGGCCGGGTGACCTGGGTGGCCGGCGCCGCCCCGTCCGGCTGCGGCAAAACCACCACCGCCATGGCCGGCAATCATTTTGTGGGCGACGACCTGGCCCAGATGTGGATCGACGACAACGGCAGCGTGCGCTCCATCAATCCGGAATGCGGCATCTTCGGCATCGTGGAGGATGCGACCTGGGAGGGGGACCCCATGCTTATGGACCCGCTGAGAAATGCCGGATCCGAGGTGATCTGGTCCAACGTTCTCATCGACGATACGGGCGTTCCCCACTGGACCGGCAACGGGGAAACCCAGCCCACCCGGGGGCGCAACTTCCAGGGCCCCTGGAAAAAGGGCTTGAAGGATGCCGGCGGAAAGGAGATTCCCATCTCCCACCCCAACGCCCGATGCACCATCTCCTCCACCGCCCTGGCCAACTATTCGGACATGGCCGAAGCCCCGGAAGGCGTGGGAACTCGGGTGATCACCTACAGCGGCCGGGACAGCGACACTATGCCGCCGGTCTGGGCGGCCAAAAACTCCGACCACGGCGTTGTCATCGGTGCCTGCATCGTCTCGGCAGCCACGGCCACGGAGGTGGGCGCCTCCGGAGTGAAGCGGGCCCCGTGGGCCAACGCGCCCTTCATTCCCGGCGCGCTGGGCGACTATATGAAGGCCCAGTTCGACTTTTTCGGCAATGACGCCATCGCCGACGGCAAGCGGCCGATCATGGCCGGGCTCAACTATTTCCTCACCCACGAGGCCCGGGGCGGCAGCGGCAAAGAACTGCTGGGTGAAAAAAAGGACGTGAAGGTATGGCTGGGCTGGCTGGAGCGTCGAGCCCATGGGGATGTGGATGCCATTGAAACGCCCATCGGCTTCATTCCCCGTTACAAGGACTTGGAGGCGCTTTTTGAGACACTGATCGATAAGCTGTATCCCAAAGATCTGTACGACCGGCAGTTCTCCCTATATGTAGACAACATGCTGGCCAGAAACGACCTGCAGACCGATGCCTACGGCAAGGAAGAGAACATCCCGCAGCGGCTATTCGCTGTGCTTCAAGAGCAGCGTGACGGGCTGATTGCCCTGAAGACAAAATTCGGTCCCATCGTGACGCCGGAGCAATTATTGGAAGAATGACAACTGATAAAGTCCACGATTCTTAGGGTCTGTCCAAAAATAAGTGGTGCAGGATGGCACCGAATTTTGGCTTATCTTCAATGAACCTGCGGGGGCGGCAGAAAAAATTTCTGCCGCCCTTTCTTCTTACAGCCATGACCGTATGAATCCCATGAGCCATCAGCGACTCGTATCAATAGTGATCAACCGCCGAATGCTGGTGGCCTTTGTAATGGGTTTTTCCTGCGGCCTGCCACTACCCTATACCCTGAAATTTTTCTGGTCACCCTTGTTCGACCGTTACACCCTGCCGTTTCTAGGCAGGCGGCGGGGATGGCTGCTGGCCTCTCAGTTGTCTCTGATGGCGTCCCTGGTCTGGCTGGGTTTCAGCAACCCGGCTGCCCATCCCGAACTGCTGGTCCTATCCGCTCTGGCCGTGGCCTTTTTCAGCGCGTCCCAGGACATCGTGGTGGACGCCTATCGGCGGGAGGACCTGCCCGACCGGGAACTGGGCCTTGGATCCTCGCTGTACATCAACGGCTATCGTGTCGGCATGCTCCTGGCCTCCGGCGGTGGGCTGATTCTGGCCGACCATATGTCCTTTTCCCTGGTATACCTGATCATGGCCCTGTGTCTGCTGCCTGGGCTCATCACTACCATTCTGACGCCTGAACCCCACGTGGCGTCTTTTCCCATGACGCTCAAGGCTGCCGTGGTGGATCCACTGGTGGAGTATTTCAGCCGAACGGATGCCATGTGGATTCTGATTTTTATCCTTATGTACAAAATCGGCGATACGATGGCTGCCGCCATGACTATCCCATTCTACCTGGACATCGGTTTTTCAAAAACCCAGATCGGTACCGTGGTCAAGCTGTTCGGATTCTGGGCTACCGTCGCCGGCACCCTTTTCGGCGGCATGGTTATGATCCGGCTGGGCATCATTCGCAGCCTCTGGGTTTTCGGCATTCTTCAGGCCCTTTCCACCGCGGGATTCGCCCTGCTGGCAACCATCGGTCCAAACCTCACCGCGTTGTCGGCGGTTATCTCCTTCGAAAACCTGAGCGGGGGAATGGGTACCTCGGCCTATGCGGCGTATATGGCCAGCATCACGGACAAGCGGTTCACAGCCACGCAATATGCCCTGTTGACCAGCCTCATGGGTATCCCCCGGGTGCTGGCATCGGCCCCCACCGGCTATCTGGCCACGCACATGGGATGGGAAGGCTTTTTCATGTTCTGTACCGTGATTGCACTTCCCGGCCTGATTCTGATCTTGCGCATAAGCGGCAAACGCCAAGGCTGATCTGCGCCGAAAGTAACCGTTCACGGGTTCAGAGGTTCTGGGTTCAGAGGTTCAACCCATAATGGCGAAGGCATGGCAGTTGGCCCGGGAGATAGCTTGCAAGGTCTATGGCCCGACAAAAACGGCCAATTTTGCTCGCGACATCAAAGAAAAAAGCAACCCTGAACGGTGAACCCTGAATCCGTGAACGCCTACCGTCGAAATTCTTGTTTTTTTAATTTTTTCTGATTATCGTAGTGCTGAATTGTTCATCAGGAGGAGTGACCACCCCGTGAGGCATACCCAAACGCCAGCTCTCAACCATTCCGATCGGATCCGGCAACTGGCCGAAACGCGGCAGCATATTCTGTCGATGCCAGCTGAGCAAGCAATGGCCGTTATCCTCGACCATCCGCAGCCGGCAGCGCTGATCCACTCGTTTCCGGAAGAGGATCTGCATTTTCTCATCCATGACATCGGCCTGGGTGACGCCCAGCCGCTCATTGCCCTGGCCTCCAACCGCCAGTGGGAATATCTGCTGGACATGGAAACCTGGAACAGGGATCGGCTGAACGATCAGCTGGCCACCACCTGGCTGCAGTTGCTGCTTCGGGCGGATCCGGACCGGCTGGTCAAATGGTGCTTCGATGAAAAGCTGGAGTTCTTCGAATTGTACCTATCCAGGAATATTGAACTCCGGGTCAGGGAGTCGGACCAGGTCCCGTCGGATTTCGGTGACGGCTTTTTTACGGATGACGACACCTTCTATGTTCGGTTCGTTGACTATCCCGTGGCGACCCCGGAGGAGGCAACGGTCAAAACCCGTCGTAATGATATGCTGAGCCAGCTGCTGCGCCGTCTGTCCTTTTTTGATCATCCCCGCTATCAAGGTCTGCTTATGGAAGCCATAAGCGTGATTCCCGGCGAGACCGAGGAGGAGTTGTTCCGGTTGCGCAATGTCCGTCTTGGCGAAAAGGGGTTTCTGCCTTTTCACGAAGCGGTCGGCGTCTATCAGCCGCTGCGGCCCGGAGATATAGGGGCCAAGGGGAAAAAGGTGCTTCAGCCGCCGTCACCGGATGAAACCCGTTTTCCGGTACCCCAGTTTGCCGCCATCTTCCTCGATGGGGACAACCTCTTCGTGCGTGCATTGAAGGGCGTCAGTGAATCCCATGTTATCCAGCAGCTCCAGGTGGAACTGGCCAGTCTTTGCAACCAGGTCATATCTGCTGACCAGGAGATCATCCGGGGCCGTGACCATCTGAAATCTATGGTTTCCAAGGTCAGCAGCTACCTGAGCATCGGGCTTGAGCTGATGACTGAAAGCACCGCCGACAACCGGGAACTCATGGCATCTGCCCTGTTACAACGCCATCTGCTGGCAGATATCTTCAGAATCGGGTTCGCCAGCGCCCTGCAGCTTAAATGGCAGGCCACCCGCTGGCGCAAAAACAGCTGGTGTCAGTCGCAACATGTGGATCTCACCTTCTGGGACGAGGCATGGCTGGGGTTGTTGGGCGGGCTGTTGATCGATACGCCGAAATTTTACGATGCGTCGAATGCCAGTTCCAACTATCGCGATTTCCAGACGCAGGAAGAGATCGAAGAGACCGGTCGGGGCTTGGGCCAGGTGATGGCGCTGGATCAGCTGCTCAAGCGCATGGATGTCTCCATGGCACCGGTTGCGGAAATCCGGTTTCTGACATACAAGAATCTTCTGCTCACCCTGTGGGCCAGGGCGTCATTGAAAGCGCTGCCGGTTGATGAGGACACGCCGACCATTGCCGTTTCTCTTTCAGCTTTCAAGGAATTTTATACAGCGCTCTGGGCGAACCACGGAGGCCACCGCATCATCGGCGATGGAAAAAAGGCCGAATTCCTTCAGTGGGCCGCGGAGGCGTCGGACCAGTCGCCCGCTGACCTGTCCGATCGCCTGGGTACAGTATTCGAGGCCCTGTTCGATGAGATTGAACGTGAGCTGTCACCTGTGAAAGCAGGCAACCTTGATCCGCGCTATGTACATCTTTTTCTGCTCAAGCCTTGATGCACTCGTAAAAAGTCCCGTTTCAGACGGACTCGTAAAAAGTCCGAGATCAAGGCTTGCGAATCCCTAGGAATACCGCTAACGCGGGTGCCGTAGGCAGCGTACTTATGGTACGCCGCAGTGACGAGGGATGAAGCGTAACGCAGATATCGGACTTTTTACGAATCCGTCAAGCCTTAATCGAACAGGTAGCGGTGGATCATGTCCGCCAGGCCGTCGATGAGCCGATCGGCATCTTCATCCTGGCCGAAGATGGTGATCGAGCAGATAATCTCTTCCACGGCAGCTGAAACGATACGGGCCGCGGTCTTGATGTCCTTTACCCTCAATTTGTCACGAAATTGTTCGATAAACCGCTCAACGTGACCCAGGCTATGTTGATCCATTTCAGTGAATGCGGCTTCGACTTCCGGGTCGGAATAGCGCATGGCCAGCACTTCACGGTGAAACTGGGGATAGGGATCGTGTGCGTCCAGCATGGCCTTGATCAGACGGTAGACGCTTTCTCTCCGATTGTCCGGATCGACTTGGTGTTCGCCTAAAATCCGCACCACCTTCTCTTCGATGTGCTCTCTGAAAATCTCCATGAACAGTTCTTTCTTGTCCTTGAAATAGGAATAGAAGCTGCCCACGGAGACCCCGGCTGCCGCGGCGATCTCCTTGGCATTCGTACCGTGAAAACCGTTTTTTGCAAACTGGTCCTTTGCCGCCGCAAGAATGCGGTTTTTGGTTTCGATACTCCGTTTTTGCTGGGGAATTCGGGTTTTCTGCTCCATTTCTGTCATTACGATCCCTCCCTATGCTTTGATTTAATACCCAATTCCCGTAACGCAGTCAATAAAAGTGAAAAAAGTTCAAGTTCAGGTTGACATGGCGCTTTTCGGACCGATTATATAATTAAGTACCACATTGTGTCATTTTACCTTTGAACCACATGGAGGGTTACCATGAGAAATTCATTTTGCATAGTGGCAATGGCAATGGCAATGGTGATGGTAGCAGGAATCGTAATGGCAGAAACCGTGGATATCGGTCTGGGGAGGATGGATCGGGCCGAGTTCGCAGCCCTGCGACTGATGGTTAGCGGCGATTACCACCCTTCAGCTACCGTTTCCACGGAAATACCAAAAGAAACGCGGGTTGCCGAATTCAACCGGAGTGATGTGGATAGCATCCGGCAGGCGATGACAGCCAGCATCGCTGAGCGGAATGCGGCTGCTTCCGCATCGAATAACGATATGGTGGATATCGGCACCGGCTCAATGGCCGCCAGCGAATTTTGCGACCTGAACAAACTGGTGGCCAGCAACAGAACCAACCAGAACGGCGGTTTCGCTTTTATCTGTCCGTGATCGCGGATCGCTCAACACGGCTGACGCCGGAAAATTTATTGAGTCATGTGTACAAAGGCCTGCAGACGCACAAATGGTGTGCTTCAGGCCTTTGTCGCTCACACCATAAACAGACAGTTGCTTAGGGCCTCGGAAATAAATAAATCCACAGTCTTGCTTGTCTTTTGGCCCGTCTTCAGCGTTGCACCAAAAGTCACGTATAACAAATACGCTCCCTTTAGCGCGCCTTGCCTGATTTTAAATAAAACTGGCGACCCCAAATCCGGCGCAATCTTTGTGGATTTATTTGTTTCCGCGACCCTTACAGTCCTTCCCCTGTTTTTCGTTAAAAAATCCTTAAATTCGAATAAGAGCTCATATTTTTTCTTGACAACATGAACCGAGGTTCATATATTGATATAGAATATGAACAAAACGTCATGTTCATATTAACAACAAACTCAAGGGGGGGAACAATGAAAAAAATGACAATGATCGTGGCAATCGTGGTCGTGGCGCTGGTGGGATTTAACAGTGCATCGGCAGAAATGGTGAACATCGGTTTGGGTCAGATGGAGCAATCAGAATTTGTCGCCTTGAAAGCGATGGTCCAAGGGGGGCAGACGGATACTGTGCCAGCGCTTTCGACCCCGCTCGATCGCCCGGAGCGATATGGCATGGTGGAAATGGCACGCGCGGACTTCGAAGCCCTTCGAGATAAAGTGGCCGGCCGTAGCGTCAGCGTTGATGAGAAACCGGCGGTGAAAGCGGTCCAGATGGTCAATATCGGCACGGGTGAAATGCCCATGGATGAATTCGTCGCTTTGAAACGCATGGTCGAAGGGACGGGTGTCTTCAAATTCGATTGTCTGGCTGCCGTACAGCCGTAACCCTCCAAGAATGGATGGTGTTTCAGGAGACACCTTGCAGATGCATGGCCCCGGCCAATTTCCGAGGCATTCGACGGTCCCGGTCATTACGGCGATCTTTTCCGCTTCGGCGTTCAGGGATATGCATGGCGTAAACAAACTGCCTTCGGTCTACCCCGGAACGCCGTCCACCGTTATCATGAACCGCCATCGTCTTCATCTAAATTCAGTGAGCCTTTGGTTGTAGTGGGATCAGGGGAATCCCATCAGTTATCACGGGAATTGGAGCCTGCCCGGGGCAAGCCACGGAAAGAAATAATCTCTCTTCCGCTTTGATCTTCATGCAAGAATCGCGCTATCTATCCGGCATAACCATATACCCTGTTATTTCAGTCAGGTGGAATAATTGTCGCATGAGATGATTATGAGAATATGAAATAAATGCGCAGCTAAATGGGAAAATAATTTCCATTTGGGAAAATAATTTCTTATCTAAAATCATCCTGGCCGTCAGATCATTCAGGTTCGTGATCGAAAAGGTATCCTACTGAGCGAAGACTTTTAAAATAGATGGGTTTTCTGGGATCAGCCTCAAAGTATTTGCGAAAACGGACAATAAAATTATCCACGGTGCGGGTAGTGGTTTTCCGGGAATACCCCCAGCCGATCTGCAGCAGTTTGTTACGGGAAAGCGGCTTGCCGCGATTGGCGATAAACAGTTTGAGCACCTTGGATTCCTGTTCAGTCAGAAAAATTTCTCCCATCCGGCAGCGTGCCGTGTTGGTTTTAAAATCGATGTGATTGCCGCCGAAATGATAGGTGTCGAAGGATGGAGGGACCGGCGCGTCGTTTTCCTGATTCCAGCCGCCGCGTTTGAGCAGACGCTCGACGCGAAGGAGAAGCTCTTCCAGGTTGAAGGGCTTGGTCAGGTAATCGTCCACACCGAAGGCAAGCCCCTTGATCCGGTCGTCAGGATCTCCCTTTGCCGAGAGAATCAATATGGGCAGCCGTTCATCTTCCAGCCGGATGCTCTGAAGAATGGAGAGCCCGTCTATCATACCCCTGGAGGGTGAGGTTCAGTTGAATGCCTTCGGCGATATGGAGATCATCTTCGATGATTAGAATACGCTTTTTGGGGAATTCCATAGTGGTTGCTCCTGCATCATTCGGACAATCGATTAGTCTTAGCCGACAATCAAGTTTCGTTAGTGTCCGTCCACAAATGGTAGATTTTGGTTCAGGCCAAGGCCGCAGCGATTTTGAAACCGCAGGCGTAGAGCGCTACGTCGAGGATTTCAAAAGAGCGAGAACGCCGGCCTGGGCCGAAAGATGCCGTTTGTGGATGGACACTATTCCAGGACCGGTAAAATCAGGGTAAACGTGGATCCTTGGCCCCGTCCCGGGCTTTCGGCCAGCACCTTGCCCTTGTGGAGACGGGCGATGCTTTGCACCAGGTGCAAGCCCAGCCCGCTTCCTTTGGCCGTCATGTTGTCCGACCGGCCGATCTGGTAAAACTTTCGGAAAATCTTTTTCATCTCTTTTCGGTCGAAACCGATGCCGTTGTCCGTAAACCGGATGTGCGTCTTTCGGCGCTTCGGTTCGATAAAGATGTCCACTTGCGGCATTTCAGCGGCATTGTATTTAATGGCATTGGTCAAGATGTTTATCACCAGCATTTCAAACAAATGCCGGTTGATGCGCTGGTAAAGGGTGGTGGTTTCCGGGCTGTGGATGGCAATCCGGCAGTCTTTGAACAGGTGGTTGTTTTCTTCCAGAAACTGGTTCAGCGTCTTGACCATATCACAGACGACGAACTCGCCCATATAGCTTTTGCTTTCCAGTTTGGCCAGGTTCAACACGCGGTTGATGTTTTCGGTCAGGCGGTTCACATCGGTGAGCATGTACTGGATGTATTTTAGCTGATCATCACGCGAGAGTTCATGCTTTGAAAAGGTCTGCAGATAAAGCTGAAGGGAGGTCACCGGTGTTTTGAGTTCATGGGTGAAGTTGTTGATGAAGTTGTTCTGCATCCGATACAGCTGCAAGGTTTTCTGGCTGAACACGAAAATAATGAAGATGCCCAGCAATATGATACTGATCAATATGCACAGGACGAGGATCACCACCCATGTGTCGGCGGCAAACACCTGATCCTGCTCCAGGTTGAACCGTTCCATTGCCGATCGAAGACCGGTGCTTACTTCAATATACCAGTAGATATAAAGAAAAAGCGAAACCACCAGGGCTGTGACGGAGGAGATAAACACCAGTATGGGATGAAAAAGCCACTTCACCTGCTTCATGGGGTGCTCTCTCTCCTTTACCCGGAATGATGGGATTGCTGCAGGCCAAACAATTCTACCGATGGCTGATACTACCGGTTTTTTACGGACATTTCAATGCAGTCGCAACGCCGGCACAGGAAATATCCTTGACCGGCCGGCTGACCCATAATAAGTTATATCCATATTGTTCCTTCCTGATTTGATTTTGCGCGTGTTCATCGATTTCGAATATTACGTTTCCAGTGAACCGCTCTGCTTGACCATAGGACCATCCGCTGCAATGAGCAGGTCATTTCAGCGGTATTCCGTTTTATTAACAGGGAATAAAAAAAGGAGGAGATTATGAGCGAGAGTGTTTACAAAGTCATCGAACTGGTGGGAACCAGCCCCACCTCCTGGGAGGATGCGGCGAAAAATGCAGTGGAAACCGCATCCAAGTCATTGAAGGATCTGCGGGTCGCGGAAGTTACCACAATGGATATGAAGGTGGAAGGAGGCAAAGTAACCGCTTTTCGCGCCCGGGTGAATCTGTCTTTCAAGTATGCCACGTAACAAACGCAGGCGACAAACCAGTCAGGCTGCCCGGTGCCGGGCAGCCTGACTATGCCTTGCGGCATTATCCCATGGCCCGGGACATCAGATCGCCCACCATTTTCGAAAAACCGGCCGGGTTGTCCAGCTTGCCGCCCTCGCTGACCACGGCCATATCCAGCAGCAGCTGGCTGTAGTCCTTCAGGACGGGATTGTCCCGGTCGTTCTCAAACAGGGTTTTGATCTTTTCCACCACCGGGTGGTCCATATTCAGTTCCAGGACGCGCTTGACTTCCGGCGATTTTTGCCCGGATGCCTTGAGCAGCTTTTCCATGTAGGCGCTCATGTCCCAGGTGTCCCCAGAGAGACAGGATACTGAATCCTTGAGTCGCGTGGAGGGCTTGACCTCCTTAATTTTGTCTTCCAGGTAACCTTTGATGAAGCCGAACAGGGCGTTGTAGGCTTCCTTTTTGGTATCATCGACCGTGTCCAGGTCCAAGTCGCCTTTTTCGGCGCTCTTCAGCGGCTTGCCGTCATACTCGGTCAATGACTGCACTACCCATTCGTCCACCGGATCGGTCATCAGCAGCACTTCAAAATCCTTCTCCTTGAGCTTTTCCAGGTGGGGGCTGTTGAGCAGTGCGGAGAGCTTGTCGCCGGTAATGTAGTAGATTTCCTTCTGGTCGGCCTTCATGTTTTTCACGTAATCATCCAGCGACACCCACTTGTCTTCGGATTTGGTGGTCTTATAGCGGGCCAGCGGGGCGATTTTGTCCTTGCTGGCAGGATCGGTGTGGATGCCTTCCCTCAACACGGCGCCGAACTCATCGTAAAACTGATTGTATTTTTCGGCATCCATTTTGCTCAGCAGGTCGAAGAGCTTTTTCACCAAATTCTTCCGGATGTTGAGTACCAACCGATCCTGCTGCAGAATCTCGCGGCTCATGTTCAGATTCAGGTCTGATGCGTCCACCACGCCTTTCACAAAGCGGAAATATTCGGGCATCAGCTCCTTGCAGTCGTCCATGATGAACACCCGCTTGGAATAGAGATGGATGCCGTGGCGGCGATCAGGCGTAAACAGGTCGAAAGGGGCCTTGGAAGGAATGTAAAGCAGGGCATTGTATTCGGTGGTCCCTTCGAACTTAAGGTGAAGCCGCTCCATGGGCGGGTTCCAGTCGTGGCTCAAATGCTTGTAAAACTCCTCGTACTCTTCATCTTTTACGTCGGTTGAGTCGCGGGTCCAGATGGCCTTCATGGAGTTGAGCGTCTCTTCGCGCATCACTTTTCGGGTGGTGGCCCCGATGGGCTTGCCATCCTTATCCTTGATAATCTCTTCATCGGGCAGCGGCTCGTCACGCTCCACCTCCATGGTGATGGGGTAGCTGACGAAATCGGAGTGTTGCTGGACGATGCCCCGAATCACCAGCGCGTCGGTGAAGTCCTTGTCATCCTTTTCCTTCTTTTTCAACTCCAGGGTGATGGTGGTGCCCCGGGTGGCTTTCTCGGTCTCTTCGATGGTGTAGGATCCGTCTCCGGTGGAGACCCATTTGACGGCCTTATTGGCATCCGCGCCGGCGGCCCGGGTGACCAGGGTGATCTTGTCAGTCACCATAAAGGCGCTGTAAAAGCCTACGCCAAACTGCCCGATCAGTTCCGGTATCAGTGTCTCCTGCCCCTTGGCATGCTCCAGGGCTTCCAGAAAACTGGCGGTGCCGCTCTTGGCGATGGTTCCGATATTCTCCAGAACCTCATCGTAGGTCATGCCGATGCCGTTGTCGGAAATCTCGAAAGTCTGCTTGATGGCATCGGGCTTCAACTGAATCTTGAACTCCGTGTCGTCGCCCAGGATGCCCGGCTCGGTCTCCGCCTGGTATCGGACCTTGTCGATGGCATCCGAGGCATTGGAAATCAATTCCCGTAGAAAAATGTCCTTGTTTGAATAGAGGGAATTGATGATCAGGTTGAGAATCTGCTGCACTTCGGTTTTAAACTGATGGGTTTCCTTCCTTGTTTCCATGGGCTCTCCTGGATGCTCTTTGATCAAGTTTTTATCAATGGTTATAATCAGTTCTACAAAAAAACGCTGAACAATTATGGGTGCGATTTGCCGTTTGTCAAGGCGACGAAACCGGTTGAATCGCGAAAGCGGGCACTAAGGGCCTCGGAAATAAATAGATCCACACTCTTGCTTGTCTTTTAGCCCGACTTCGGCGTTGCGCCAAAGGGTTTGGGCAGGTTCAGTGATGGGGTTTAAAAATAAAAACCACAAATAATGACAAAATTTCGGCATGTTACCGCTCGACTTGACAATGGCCGGCCCAGGGTTTAAAATTTTGAACTTATTAAAAGCTCGTGTATATTTCTTGATATATCAATATGATAAATCAGAATTGAGGCCTGCTGGGTTCATGATCTTGAACATTTCCCATGGAATGCCAGCGGTTAGCCGTACTGGTGGAACGGACGGTGGTAATGGGAGAACCTATGATATCCGGTTAAAATTACACTGGTTTCATATTTTTCCGTTGTTTTTTAGCTTCTGAAATCGATCTTGGCAAGATGATTGCTTATGCATAATGTCAACCTAATAATTTTCATCTGTTCTCCTCCTTAACGGTTAATCGGCGTCATCCCGATTAACCGTTTCTTTTTTGGGCACTCGAAATAAAATTGCAAAATCCTATCCAACACGCTAACGTTTGATTAATAAATCTATAAATGGAGGTGGGCATGAAAACAAAAAAATGGGTGTTTGCCTTTGACGAACTGGATGCCGTTAAAGACCATGTGGGAGAGGATTGGGATGCCGTTCGGGGGCTGCTGGGCCTGCAATGCCTACCTGGCATCCGGTGGGACATTTCCGGCAGGCATGTGGGAACAGGTCATGGAAGCCCTGAAAACCCTTGAAACCGAGACCGGGAAAAAATTCGGCGATAATAAGAACCCTCTGTTGGTTTCCTGCCGTTCTGGGGCTAAGTTCTCCATGCCCGGCATGATGGACACGGTGCTGAATATCGGACTCAACGACGACACCGCCCAAAGTATGGTGGAACTGACCGGTGATGAACGTTTTGTTTATGATGCCTACCGGCGTTTGGTGCAGATGTTCGGCTGTGTGGTCATGGGCATCCCCGATGAGCCTTTCGAGGAAGTGCTTGCCGAGACGCGGATAAAGGCTGGTGTTGACTCGGAAGCAGCCCTTTCGGCAGAAGATTGGAAAGCGGTCACCGAAGAATTCAAAACGATCTTCAGGCGCCATACGACGCGCAATTTCCCCACCGATCCCATCAAACAAATGCGCATGGCCACGGAAGCCGTGTTCAAAAGCTGGAACGGCAAACGAGCGGTGGACTACCGCAATGCCGCTGGTATCGACCATCATCTGGGAACGGCGGTAAACATTGTCACCATGGTCTTCGGTAATATGGGTGATGACTGTGCGACCGGGGTGGCTATGACGCGCAACGGTTCCACCGGGGAGAATCAAATCGAAGGCGATTATCTGATCAATGCACAGGGGGAGGATGTAGTGGCCGGTATCCGGCTGACTAACGAGATTTCCCTGCTGAAAGATGAAATGCCAGAGGCCTACGCCGAATTTGAGGCCATTTCAGAAAAACTGGAGCAACACTACCGGGAGATGCAGGATGTAGAATTTACCATTGAAAAGGGGAAACTGTGGATGCTGCAGACCCGTGACGGTAAGCGAACCGCTCAGGCAGCCGTCCGGATTGCCGTTGAAATGGCTGAAAAGGGCTTGATCTCCAAGGAGGAGGCCGTTATGCGGGTGGCTCCCGAACAGGTCGATTTTTTTCTTCACCCCCAGTTTGACCCGCAAGCCGCCCTGGCGGCCAAGGCCAAAGGCGATTTAATGGCCACCGGCCTGAATGTTTCGCCAGGCGCTGCCATCGGTGTGGTGGCACTTGATGCGGATTTGGCGGAAGCGTGGGCCAAACAAGACAAAAAACAGGTCATCATGGTACGGCCGGAGACCAAACCGGATGATGTTCACGGCATGCTCGCCGCTGAGGGCATTCTGACCAGCCGGGGAGGCCGGACCAGTCATGCAGCCTTGGTGGCGAGGCAATTTGGCAAACCGGCTGTCGTCGGGGTGTCTGAATTAGTAATCGACATGGGCAAACGCCGTATCATGGTGGGCGATAAGGAGGTTCACGAGGGAGATTGGATTTCCATCGACGGGACGATCGGAGAGGTCTACGTTGGCCAACTGGCAACCATGGTGCCCGACATCAAGGATCCGTGGTTGATGAAACTGCTGGGATGGGCGGATGAATTTCGCACACTCGGTGTGTGGGCAAACGCCGATTATCCGGCAGATGCTCAGCGTGCCAGGGATTACGGTGCCCAGGGAATTGGATTGTGCCGCACGGAACATATGTTTTTTGAAGCCGAGCGCTTGCCCGTCGTGCAGAAAATGATCATGACCGACATGCCGTTTGAACGCCGGGAGGCACTCGATACGTTGCTACCTTTTCAGCGGGATGATTTCGCGGGTCTTTTCCGTGTGATGGATGGCCTTCCTGTGATTATGCGCCTGATCGATCCGCCGCTTCACGAGTTTTTGCCCAATCCCATGGATCTGCTGCGGGAGTTGGCCGACCTTAAAATCAGGCTCCAGCACGCCAGTACCCTTCAAGCCACTGATGAACTGTTGGATCAGATCAAGAAAAAAGAGGCTTTACTCAAGCGAGCGGATACCTTGCACGAACAAAACCCCATGCTGGGTCTGCGGGGTGTGCGACTGGGTATCGAAATCCCAGCGCTCACCTCCATGCAGGTTCGCGCGATTTTCGAAGCGGCATGCCAGGTTTTCAAAGAGGGCGTGGACGTGCAGCCAGAAGTGATGATTCCGTTGACCAGTCACGTCAATGAATTGAAACGGCAGCGCGAGGTCCTCGAAGAGGTCGCCAGAGCAGTGATGAAAGAACAGGGCATTGAGGTCGATTACAAATTTGGCACCATGATCGAGATTCCACGGGCGGCCTTAACAGCAGACCAGATCGCTGAACAATCGGAATTTTTCTCCTTTGGTACCAATGACCTGACCCAGACCACGTTTGGAATTTCAAGGGACGACGCAGAGGCGGGCTTCTTGATCAACTACTTTGAGTCGGGCATCCTTCCGGATAATCCCTTCGATACCATTGACCGGGATGGGGTCGGCGCACTCATGGAGATTGCTATCGGTAAAGGCCGAAGCGTCAAACCGGACCTAGAATGCGGCATTTGTGGCGAACATGGTGGTGAGCCCAGATCAATTGCACTCTGTCACCAACTGGGCTTGACTTATGTCTCCTGCTCCCCCTTCCGGGTGCCCATCGCCCGGCTGGCTGCGGCCCATGCCGCCCTGCTGGACAAAAAGAAAAAAAGCGCCCCATGAAGAAAGATACACACCTAATAAGTCTTGTTGCAGACGGACTCGTAAAAAGTCCGAGATCAAGGCTTGCGAATCCCTAGGAATACCGCTAACGCGGGTGCCGTAGGCAGCGTACTGATCGTACGCCGCAGTGACGAGGGATGAAGCGTAACGCAGATATTGGCCTTTTTACGAATCCGTCAAGAAAGCGTTGCCCCATACCGCCCTTATCCAGGAGATACCATGAACCGCGCAGCATCGGTCGTCGTTGTCTTGTTTCTTTTGTGTCTTGGCAGCATTGTGGTTGCGGTCGTGGTACCGGTGCAGGCGGTGGAAATTCCCGTTTCCCTGGAACCCTGGAAGGAGTGGGTGCTTCACGACAAGGCAGACCAGCACTGCCCCGCCCACTTTGATAACGGGGCAATTCGCCGCTGCTGGTGGCCGTCGCGGCTTGCTATGGATTTGGGTAACCAGGGAGGTCTGTTCGAACAGCAGGTAACGGTATACGCTCCCACCTGGGTGACCCTGCCCGGTGACGAGACCCGTTGGCCCGAGTCGGTAGCCAGCCGTGAAGATGTTGTACCGGTGGTGGGCCGCAACGGTCGGCCTTGCATCTGGCTGGAACCCGGCGACTACCGTATCAAAGGCGCTTTTGTGTGGAACACGCTGCCTGAAATGCTCCAGGTACCGGCCTCCGTAGGGATACTGTCTCTGACGGTCGACGGCCGGGAAATCGTCGAACCGGACCTGGATCTGAACGGCCGACTTCGGCTCCACGGCAAAGGCCGTGCCGCCCTGCGGGGGGACACCATGACGGCCACCCTTTTCCGGCTCATCGAAGATGATATTCCCATGCGGGTGATCACCCGGATCATGCTCCAGGTCTCCGGCCGGACCCGGGAGATCCGGCTGGCCTCCCTGCTGCCTGATGGCGGTACGGTGATGAGAATTGAGAGCCCGCTGCCCGCCCGCCTGACAAATAATGGTGACCTGCTGGTTCAGGCCCGACCCGGCCGCTGGGATGTCAGGGTGACGGTACGACTGGATGGTCCTGTGAAGACCCTTTCCACAGGTGAAGGTCTTTATGGCGATGAGATATGGTCCTTTAAGGCCTTCAATCACCTGCGAATGGTAAAAGTTCTGGGGGCGCCGACGCTTGAGCCATCGCGGACCCGGATGCCCGACGAATGGAAAGGCTTTCCCGCCTACCAGCTCAAGCCCGGTGCCGCCCTGTCCTTCGAGGTCATCCGCAGGGGGGACCCGGATCCGGCGCCCGACCAGCTTCGCCTGGACCGCACCTGGTGGCTGGATTTTGACGGTACGGGGTTCACGATCCACGACCGCATTACCGGCACATTGAGCCGGACCTGGCACCTGTCCATGGGTGAGCCGATGGAACTGGGACGGGTGGCCGTGGACGGCGAGGATCAGCTGATTACCCTTCAGGGGGATCGGCCGTCACCCGGCGTTCAACTGCGCCGCGGGCGGCTTTCCATGGAGGCGGACAGCCGCCTGAAGCGCGCTTCGTCAACCCTGCCGGCCGTCGGCTGGGACCACGACTTTCAAAATGTCCGCGGTGTGCTTCACCTGCCCCCGGGATGGACCCTTTTTTCCACCGCGAGAGTGGATGTTCCCACGGGGGCCTGGCTTCAGCGATGGACCCTGCTGGACTTTTTCATAGTGCTGATCATCGGCATCAGTGCCTATAAAATCCGCAACCGGCCGACCGGTCTGCTGGCCCTGGCGGCGCTGGTGCTGACGTTCCATGAGCCTGGTGCGCCGCGTCACGTGTGGCTTCACCTGCTGGCCGTGGCAGCCTTATTGAAGTACCTTCCCGACGGCTGGTTCAAGAAGATCGTCAAGCTGTGGGGAGCGGGTGCGGTGGTTGCCCTCATCGTCATCGCGCTGCCCTTCATGGTGCAGCAGGTCCGCACCGCCATCTATCCGCAGCTGGCTCGGGGCGGGGATGGGGTCGATTATCGGCCGGCGGCTCCCGGGGCCGGCATGGTCTTTGAGGCGCAGATGGCTACCGCGCCTGAGCCTGCTTCGGTGAGCAAACGGGTCCTCAAAGCGGCGGACAAGATTCAGCTGTCTGGACAGAAATCAACACCCCGGCAGACCCAGTTTTCACCGGATCCCGATGCTCTGATCCAAACCGGCCCCGGCCTGCCGGTGTGGCGGTGGCGATCCGTGCAGCTTCGGTGGAACGGGCCGGTGGAGCGCACTCAGCAGATTCGCCTGTGGCTGGTTTCGCCGACCATGAACCTGATCCTTGGATTGGTCCGGGTGGTGCTGCTGTTTCTGCTGATCGTGGCCTTCCTCGACTTGCGGAACTGGCGCCGGCATCTGCCTTCACCGGTGGCAGCCAGTGCATCCGCGCTAATTGCAATGCTGCTTTTCCTGGCGCCGGTCCAGCTGCTTCGGGCCGAAACCGTTGGTGATTCCTTTCCGCCCCAACCCCTTTTGGACGAACTCCAGCGGCGACTGCTCGAACCGCCGCCTTGTCTTCCCCATTGTGCCGATATGAGCCGGCTGGAGTTGGCAGCCACCCCTGACCAGCTTCGCCTGATCATGCAGGTGCATGCCCAGGCCGACACGGCCATCCCCTTGCCCGTTACCCTGGAAACCTGGCGTCCGAACCGGATAATTTTGGACAATGAACCGGTGAAAAGCCTTTCCCGGGACGATCGGGGCACCCTGTGGATGGTTTTGCCCCAAGGGGTTCACCAGATCAAGATCACCGGGCCGCCAGGCAGTGCCGATGAAATTCGCATCGCCTTTCCCATCGTGCCCCATGTGGGGACATACGCGGGTGTGGGATGGCAGGCCCGGGGCTTTGGACCTGATGGCAGTGTGGACGCAACCATTGCCCTGACCCGCGTGCAAAGCGACAGCAGATCGCACGCCGAGATGCCAAAAGCCGAAATTCCTGCCTTTTTCAAAGTGGCGCGCACCCTGCGCTTGGGAATCCAGTGGGAGGTGACCACCCGAATCCAACGGCTCACTGAACCGGGTATGCCGGCGGTGCTTTCCATTCCACTGTTGAAAAATGCCTCGGTGACCACGGCTGGCCTTCATGTAAAAGAGGGGTTTGCCCAGATATCGCTCAGCCCGGAGGAGATGGAGACGCAGTTTTCCGCTACCATTCCCATTGCGCCGACGATCCTGCTGACGGCGCCGCAGGATGTCCCCTGGGCAGAAACCTGGACCCTGGATGCCGCGACCATGTGGCGCTGCACCGTGTCTGGCCTGACGGTGGTGCATCACCAGGATACCGGCCGCAACTGGCAGCCGCAATGGCGCCCGTGGCCGGGTGAACAGGTTGCCATTGAGGTGGCTCGGCCAGAGGCGGTGCCCGGCCGGACGATCACCGTGGACAGTGCCCGGCTGGGGTTGACTCCCGGCAACCGATTTTCCCGGGCAACCCTTACCCTTGGCATCCGGTCCAGCAAAGGCGGGCACCATCAGATGGAATTGCCGATGCAGGCCAACCTGCAGACGGTCACGGTGAATGGCAAAAGCCTTCCCATCCGCCAAGACGGCCAACTGGTAACCGTTCCGCTGGAACCAGGTGCCCAGACGGTCGGCGTGGAATGGCTCCAATTAAACGATTCGATGAACCTGATCAAGGGGCCCCGTGTGAACGTGGGTGATTCCGCCGTCAATGCCGCCGTCACCTTTCACATGCCCGACAACCGCTGGATTCTGTTCACTGGGGGACCGAGGCTGGGACCGGCCGTTCTATTCTGGAGTTATGTGATCGTGGTAGTTCTGGTGGCTGTGGGCCTTGGCAAAACGGTGGTTACGCCCCTTCGCACCCTTCACTGGCTGCTGTTGGGCCTCGGCTTGACCCAGGTGCCAGCGGTGGTTGCCGTGCTGGTTGTGGGCTGGCTGCTGGCCCTGGGGTACCGGTGCCGGAAGGATGCTCCGGACAACGCCATGGCATTCAATCTCATCCAGGTGCTTTTGGTGACCATTACGGTGGCGGCACTGGTTGGTCTTTACACCGCCATTGAGCGGGGCCTGTTGGGCATCCCGGACATGCAGATTGCCGGCAACCACTCCACGCGTTTTCAGCTGAACTGGGCTCAGGACCGTATTGGCGGAACCATGCCTACCCCCTGGGTGGTGAGCCTGCCCCAGTGGATCTACCACCTGCTCATGCTGGCCTGGTCCCTCTGGCTGGCCTTCAGCCTCGTGTCCTGGCTGCGCTGGGGGTGGGGATGCTTTTCCAAAGACCGCCTGTGGAAACCCATCAAATGGCGCTGAGATGAGCAGCTTCGAAGACCTCAAACCAAACGCTTCCGTGAAAGGCATTCTGCCTGACTGCCTGGTGACGGTGGTTAATGTGCAGTGGTTCGGCTCCGAGGCCCTTGAACTCACCTACAAAGATCCTGACGGTAAGGTTGCCAACGAACTTCTCTACCGCCACGATGAACAGCGCATCGAAATCGCCAGGCAGGGCCGACCCTGGAGTTTCGACAGCGATGGACACCTTTTTCGGCTCATTTCCGAAGCGTATCGTATCCGGCTGGCGCACCTGTTCGATCCCGTGCTCGCCGTGCACACATCCATCGTGGAGCCGCTGCCCCACCAGATTACGGCGGTCTATGAGGAAATGCTTCAGCGCCAGCCGCTACGGTTTCTGCTTGCCGACGACCCCGGCGCCGGCAAAACCATCATGGCCGGACTTTTAATTAAGGAGCTTATTGTCCGTGGCGATCTTCAGCGGTGTTTGATTGTCTGCCCTGGAAGTCTTGCCGAGCAATGGCAGGATGAGCTTTATCGCCGTTTCCACCTGCCCTTTGAAATCCTTACCAATGACAAATTAGAAGCTGCCCGCACCGGCAACTGGTTTCTTGAAAGCAATCTCTTCATTGCACGCCTCGACAAGTTAAGCCGCAATGATGATGTGCAGGCCAAGCTCAAAGCGCCTGACTGCCGCTGGGACCTGATAGTCTGTGATGAAGCGCACAAGATGTCCGCCTCATATTTCGGCGGCGAGATCAAATATACCAAGCGGCATAAGCTTGGTCAGCTATTGTCCAGACTCACGCGTCATTTTCTCATAATGACCGCCACCCCGCATAACGGCAAAGAGACAGACTTCCAGCTTTTCATGTCATTGCTTGATGGCGACCGATTTGAGGGACGCTTCAGAGATGGTGTTCATACCGCCGATGTGTCGGACCTGATGCGCCGAATGGTCAAAGAGCAGCTCCTAAAATTCGATGCGACACCTTTATTCCCCGAGCGACGTGCCAATACGGTACCCTATAAGCTCTCTGATTCTGAGGCCAGACTCTATTTTGATGTCACCGCTTACGTCCGTGAAGAGTTTAATCGTGCAGAGGCATTACAGAATGATAAACGAACCGGTACGGTCGGATTTGCTCTGACGATTCTGCAACGTCGGTTGGCCTCCTCTCCGGAGGCCATTTATCAATCGTTGCGGCGCCGTAAGGAACGTCTGGAATCTCGTTTGCGCGAACTTGAAATCTTGCAACGGGGTGCCGGGGCAGCTTTCGAAATCGATCGAAGCATGCCACTTCTTGAACCTGAGGATGTCGAGGATTTGGATGACGCCACCGCCGAGGATATGGAAACTACCGAAGAGGAGATTCTTGACCAGGCCACGGCGGCATGCACGATCACAGAGCTAAAGGCTGAAATCGACATTCTCAAACATTTAGAGTCACTCGCTCTTGGCGTGCGGCGCAGTGGCGACGACCGTAAATGGACCGAACTGGCCCAACTTCTATGTGAAATTTTCACACCAGTGGCACTCGCCGATGGCGTTGCCGAAGCGCAGGCCACCTATGGTTCATCACCCAAGCAGAAACTCGTCATTTTCACGGAACACCGTGACACGTTGAACTACCTTGAAGAACGCATTACAACGCTGCTTGGCCGAAAAGAAACTACCGTGTGCATACACGGCGGCATGGGCCGTAAAGAGCGTGCCAGGGCTCAAGAAGCCTTTACCCATGACCCTGAAGTGCGCGTGCTCATCGCAACAGACGCTGCCGGAGAAGGCATCAACCTTCAGCGTGCCCACCTCATGGTCAATTACGATCTGCCGTGGAACCCTAACCGTATCGAGCAACGTTTCGGCCGCATCCACCGTATTGGTCAAACAGAGATTTGTCATCTGTGGAATCTCGTTGCCGATGAAACCCGTGAAGGGGAAGTCTATAAGACGCTGCTGGACAAACTTGAGGAAGCCCGCAAGGCTCTGGGCGGTAAGGTGTTTGACGTTCTCGGAAAGGTCCAGTTTGAGGGCCGCCCCCTGCGAGAACTGATTGTAGAGGCCGTGAGATATGGCGAAAAGCCTGAAATACGCGCCCGCCTCGGACAGGTTGTCGCCAACGCATTTGATCGCTCCAAAATTCAAGACCTTCTTGAAGAACGGGCTTTAGCCCGGGATGTGATGGATGTCACCCGGGTGAATCGAATCCGGGAGGAGATGGAGCGCGCAGAGGCCCGCCGTTTGCAGCCACATTATATTGAGTCCTTTTTTCTTGAGGCATTCAAAAGACTTGGCGGAAACATCCGACAACGGGAACACCGTCGTTATGAAGTCACCCATGTGCCCGCAACCATACGAAACCGCGACCGCCTCATCGGTGTCGGTGAACCGGTCCTGTCTCGTTATGAGCGCATCACATTTGAAAAAGAACTGATCAACCCACAGGGAAAGCCCATGGCGGCCTTTATTTGTCCCGGCCACCCCCTGCTGGATGCCACACTCGATATCGTCTTTGAACGCCATCGCGACCTTCTGCGCAGAGGCGCCGTTCTGGTTGATGCGCAGGATCATAGTAATCAACCACGGCTTTTATTCTATCTTGAACATTCCATCCAGGATGCCGGTATTACCAGTTCGGGTGATCGCCGCGTGGTATCCAAACGCATGCTCTATGTTGAAATGGATAAAGCCGGGTCCGTCAGTCACCTCCACTACGCCCCCTACCTGGACTACCGGCCCTTACAATCGGACGAGGCGGGCATTGCCAAGATTCTCAGCCTCACAGAATGTGACTGGATCCATCGCGAACTTGATCAAAAAGCGCAGGCCTATGCCATTTCCCATGTCGTGCCGGAACATCTGGAAGAGGTGAAAGCACGTCGGTTGGAACTGATCAAAAAGACCGAGGCAGCGGTCAAAGATCGTTTAACCAAGGAAATCAGCTATTGGGATCATCGCGCCGAGGAACTGAAACTCCAGGAGCAGGCCGGTAAACCCAATGCCCGCCTTAATTCCAATGAAGCTCGCAAGCGTGCCGATGCACTGGAAACCCGGCTTCAAAAACGCATGCAAGAACTGAAACGTGAGGCCAAGCTGGCCCCACTTCCTCCGGTGATCCTGGGAGGAATGCTGGTCATCCCACAGGGACTCGTCGATCGACTAAGCAACACAAAGCCAATCGCGCTGGCATCCACCACCGCTCCAAATGCGGTGATAGATACCCAGGCGGCTGGGGCTCGTGCAAGGAAGATTGTCATGGACATCGAGCACGGCCTCGGCTATGAACCCATAGACCGGGAAACTGAAAAACTCGGCTACGACATTGAAAGCCGGATCCCGGGAACTGGGAAACTGCGCTTTATCGAGGTCAAAGGCCGGGTCAGTGGTGCGGCCGTCATTACGGTCACACGCAACGAAATTCTTTATTCATTGAACAAACCCGAGGATTTTATCCTGGCCATTGTCGAGTTTGACGGCGATGGACACCGGGTTCATTACGTCCGTCAGCCGTTTCAGAGGGAACCGGATTTTGGAGTGACCAGCGTGAACTATAATTTCAAAGAACTGCTTGGAAAGGCCGGGCCTCCATCATGAATGATAAGATGAAACCGAAAACGGTTATTCGTGTCACTGATGTTGTCGGCGATTCACGCTGTATCCGAGTTGAAGATGGTCAGCACTTATACAAACGGATCGTCCCTCTCATACGGCAAGGTAAACACGTCGCTGTTTCCTTTGACGGTGTGGAGATGATGATTCCGCCGTTTATCAGTTCGGCGTTCGGTCGTCTCCATGGGGAGTTCACAAAATCGCGAATCCGTTCCAAGCTTTCTTTGATAGATATATCCTCTAATTATCTGAATGTTTTTCAAAGGACGATGGAATGGGCCGAGTTTTATTATGAAAACCCGGATGCCTGTAACCGGATATGGGAAGAAGAGATGGGCGAGGAGGTTGAGCCATGAAATTGAAAAAGGTTCAAATCACCAACTTTCGCTGCTTTGAGTCGTTGGATGTCCCTTTGCAGCCGGATGTCAACGTATTCGTGGGCATCAACGGCGCCGGGAAGTCCTCCATCCTGGATGCCATTGCCATTGCGCTATACGATATCGTGGCGGCCAATGGCGGCGGTGGCAAGCGGGAACGCAAAAAGCAAGGCGTTACGTTGACCCCTGCCGACATCCACATTTCACCGGAAACAAGGGACGCAGTAAAAGGGCGCAAGGATTTTGTACAGGTGGCAACCCAGGCCTGCGATTTTTATGAAGTTCCCGGATTTTCATCCCGGACGAATACCGGCATGGAAAGAAGGATCGAATGGACCGAACGTATTCGCTACACACCGCCCTTTGATTTTTCTTATGATACGCAAAAAGCAGAGACCCTTTCGTCAATATATGATTATTTCAGCGCTCTTTGGCAGGAACTGAAAAAAAGCGAGGCCACGGCGCTTATTCCGTTGCCCGTGGTGGCCTACTACCGTGCTGACCGACGGCTGCGTGAAATGCCGGACCTGGGCGACATCTTCAAGCTCCGGTTTGAAAGGTCCGGCGCTTTCAAAGATGCCCTGAATGCCGGAGCCGATTACCAGGCCATGTGCCAGTGGTTCTACCTGCGGGAAAACAGTGAGCTTCGGGAAAAACTGCAGGTCAGGGAAGACCGGTCATTTGAATTTTCAGACTTAAGGGCCATTCGAACCGCTATTATCAGCAGCCTAGAACACGTGGGAAGTGTTACCTTCAAAGACAATCCCCCCAGTATGGTGATCACACTGGAGCCTGAAAACGGTCCGCTCCAGGAACTGGACATCGAGCAACTCAGTGACGGTTATCGCAACCTGCTCGCCCTGATACTCGATTTTGCCCGGCGGCTGGCCCAGGCCCATCCCGGATGGGAAAACCCTTTGAAGGCACCGGGGATTCTGATGATCGATGAAATCGAGCTGCACCTGCATCCGGGATGGCAGCAGCGGATCATTCCTGATCTGCGCACTGTGTTTCCCAATACGCAGTTGATTATCGCTACGCACAGTCCCCAGGTGCTGACGACTGTAAAACGGGAACAGGTCCATTTCCTGACAGCCGACCATACGCTTGAACCCCTGCCGGATGATGTTGGAACCTACGGCGCGGAGAGCGGTCACGTGCTCGAAGCAGTATTTGGCGTCCAGACCCGACCCCGAACCGTCGAAACTGTCCGCAAATTGCAAGACTACCTTCATTTAATTGAGAATCGACAGGGGCGGACCCAGAATGCGCTAGCGTTGCGGGCGGAGTTGGAACGTGCTGTGGGATCTTCCGATCCCGCACTTTTGACCGCCGACATGCGTATCCGGCAGATCGAAATCCTGGGGAAGAAGCGATGAGGTCTTATTGCAAAAATGAGGCACCCGGAGTGCTTGAGCATTGGACCTGGCCGGGTCGAACCTGGGGCGATTTTGCTACGACACCGGCAGCCTATCCACCGGTAAAAGAGGCTCTGCTTAAGGAGCAAAATGGCCTGTGCTGCTATTGTGAGTCGGCCATATCCGACCAGGAGGGTCATCAGGATAGTCATATAGAACATTATGAACCGCAAGCCTGCAACCCCGGACGGACTTTCGACTATACCAATATGGCCTGTTCGTGCAATGGCGGCGTTGATGGAGACAGACACTGCGGGCATAAAAAAGGGCGCAAATATGACAGCGCCTTGTTTATTAATCCTTCAATGGAAGCGTCCGACAATTTATTTTTTTATAATGTTGAAGGGGGTATCGGTCCCAGTGAAGAAGCCTCAGAGGATCAGGTTAAAGAACGTGTTGCGTTTATGATCAATACGTTGAACCTGGACTGCCCAAAGCTGACTGGAATGCGAAAAGCCCATGGCCGCGGAGTTGTGGAAATGATCAACGGACTCATGGAAGCAGAGGCTTTAGATCAACTCCATGAGATGGCTGTTTTTCACCTGAAGCCGGATGAGAACAATCAACGTCAGGCCTTCTTTTCTCTCTCTCGTCAGCTTTTTGGAAAAATCGGCAGAGAAGTACTTGCAGAAGAATAACGTTTACATGGTTAGCTATAAAAAAAAACTCATCGAAGTGGCATTGCCTTTGGACGCCATCAACCGGGCGGCAGCCAAGGAGAAGTCTATCCGCCACGGCCATCCCAGCACCCTGCACCTGTGGTGGGCGCGGCGGCCCCTGGCGGCCGCCCGGGCCGTGATTTTTGCTTCGCTGGTGGATGATCCGTCGTCGGTGCCCGAAGCGTTTCCAACCCAGGCCGACCAGGATGCCGAACGCAAGAAACTTTTTAAGCTCATCGAAGAGTTGGTACAGTGGAAAAACATCACCAGCGAAAAGCTGCTGAAAGAAGCGCGGACTGAAATCCGAAAATCCTGGTCCAGGTGGTGCCGGGAATCGGGGGAAAACCCGGACACGCTGCCGCCCTTTCACGATCCCTTTGCCGGGGGCGGTGCTCTGCCCCTGGAGGCCCAGCGACTGGGGTTGGAAGCCCATGCCAGCGACCTCAATCCGGTGGCGGTGATGATCAACAAGGCCATGATCGAAATCCCGCCGCGCTTTGCCGGCATGGCTCCGGTCAATCCGGAGATTCGCAAAAAATTCGACGGCGCCATGGGCTGGAAGGGGGCCGCCGGCCTGGCCGAGGATGTGCGCTATTACGGGGCCTGGATGCGCACCGAGGCCCAAAAGCGCATCGGGCATCTTTACCCCGAGGTGGCGGTGGTTCAGGAAAAAAATGGTGCCTATCGCCACGCCACCCCGGTGGAAATTCAGGATCCGAAACGCGATATCCAAAACCGCACGGTGATCGCCTGGCTCTGGGCCCGCACCGTGGCCAGCCCCAACCCGGCCTTTGGCGGGGTCCATGTGCCGTTGATCTCCTCCTTCTGGCTCTCCAAAAAAAAAGACAAAAAGGCCTGGATCGAACCGGTGGTGGCGGGCAAAACCTATCGCTTTGAAGTGCGCTCAGGTGAACCTGAAGACAAAAAGCGGATCGGCACAGGCACCAAGCTGGGCCGGGGGGCCAACTTTCGCTGCGTGCTCTCAGATTCGCCCATTTCACCTGCTTACATCAAAGAAGAAGGCATGGCCGGACGCATGGGCGCCCGGCTCATGGCCATCGTGGCCCAGGGCGATCGGAGGCGGATCTATTTGGAGCCCACCAACACCCATGAGGAAATTGCCCGCCAGGCAAAGCCGACATGGGGACCAGACCAGGATATGCCGAAAAACCCACGATGGTTTTCCCCTCCGGATTATGGCCTGCCGCAATATTCGGATCTCTTCACTCCTCGCCAGTTGACGGCCCTGACCACCTTTTCCGACCTGGTGTCCGAGGCCCGGGAGCAGATTCGCGCCAATGGGAAAGAAGCGTGGTCATCCCGCACATCTTCCCAGGATGAAAGTCCCCTTGCCCACGGCGGGTCCGGTGCCGTTGCTTATGCCGAGGCGGTGAGTGTATATTTAGGCATTGCGGTTAGTCGTATTTCCAATTCAATTAATTCTCTTGCTGTTTGGTCGACCAGTAGAGAGCAGAGTGTTAATTTATTCAGTCGCCAGGCCATTCCTATGACATGGGATTTTCCCGAAGTCAGTCCTTTTTCAAGTGCCGCCGGAGACTTTTCTGTTGCATGTAATTCTATTGCCAAATCAATAAGTGTAGATTCCAAGGCTATTGTTGGTCACGTGTTTCAAGCAGACGCAGCTGCTCTGAATGGTGAAGACAAACGTTTTTTTTCTACTGACCCACCATACTACGATAACATTGGCTATGCTGATCTTTCCGATTTTTTTTACGTTTGGATGCGTCGTTCTCTACAAACGATCTACCCTGAGTTGTTTGGGACACTACTGGTTCCCAAAGCCGAGGAACTGGTGGCCACCCCCTATCGCCACGGCAGCAAGGATGCGGCGGAAAAATTCTTTTTGAGCGGTATGACACGGGCCATGCACGCCATGGCCGAACGAGCACATCCGGCGTTTCCCGTCACCATCTACTATGCCTTCAAGCAATCCGAGAAAAAAGCCCAAAAGATTTTCTCCACAGGCTGGGAAACTTTTCTTGAAGCCATTTTACGAGCCGGGTTCAGCCTGACCGGTACTTGGCCTATGCGAACTGAACGTCCGACAGGGGTAAAAGTTTTGGTAAACGCCCTGGCCTCCTCCATCGTCCTGGTCTGCCGCCCCCGACCGGCGGACGCCGCGTTAACTTCCCGGCGGGACTTTATCAGCGCCCTCAGGCGTGAACTGCCGCCGGCCCTGCGCCAACTCCAGCAGGGCAACATCGCCCCGGTGGATCTGGCCCAGGCCAGTATCGGGCCGGGCATGGCAATTTTCTCCCGCTTCGGCAAAATCCTGGAGGCCGACGGTTCGGCCATGCGGGTGCGCACGGCCCTGGCCCTGATCAACCAGATTCTGGATGAAGTGCTGGCCGAGCAGGAGGGCGATTTCGACAAGGAGACCGGGTGGGCTGTGGCGTGGTTCGAGCATTTCGGTTTCAACGACGGCCCATTCGGCGAGGCAGAAACCCTTTTTACAGCCAAGAACACAGCCTTGGACGTATTGAAAAAAGCCGGCATCGTGAGAGCCGGCGCCGGTAAGGTGCGCCTGGTCCGTCTGGATGAGTTGCCTGAAGACTGGGATCCGCTTGCCGACAAGCGCCTCACCGTGTGGGAAATGGTGCACCATCTTATCCGCGTCCTGAAAACCGGTGAATTGGCTGCGGCTGAGTTGCTGGCAAAACTCGGTGCTGTCGGCGAGTCTGCGCGTGAACTTGCCTACCGTCTTTACAGCATCTGCGAGCGCCGCAAACGTTCCGCCGAAGCTATGGATTATAATACCCTGGTCCTGAGCTGGCCGGAAATCGTCCGTCTGGCCCAGGAGAACGAGGCTGCGCGCAAACCAGAACAGACCCAATGGACCTGAGGAACTGAACCATGGCCATTACCAATCACGAGCGCGTCGGTAAAATGCTTGAGCTGCTTTGCGCGGGCCTGCAACCCTTTGTGGAAAGGGAGCTTAAAAACAGCTTCCAGGATGCCTGGATCAAAGAGGTGGGGCGTGTTATTCGCGAACCGCAGCTCCAAATGGATGCCACCGGCAAACCCCAGTGGGATGTCGCCGCCATCCTGATCGTGATGTGGAAGTTCTGGAATGATGTATTCCGCCTGCCCCTCGGCCATGCCGAACGCAGCATGGTGAGTGAACTGCGTGAAGCGCGCAACCGATGGGCGCATCAGCGTCCTTTTTCAACGGATGACGCCTACCGGGCCTTAGACAGTGCATCACGGCTGCTCACTTCCGTATCAGCGGCCAAAGAAGCCGACGCCGTCGAAAAGATGAAGATGGAGCTGTTGCGGGTGCGTTTTGACGAACAGGTCCGGACGGAACGGCGCCGGGTTTCTACAACCGTTAAAAGCGATGCTGCGGCAGGACAGGGCATCAAACCATGGCGCGAAGTGGTCAGCCCGCACCAGGATGTAGCCAGCGGCCGCTATCAGCAGGCCGAGTTTGCCGCCGATCTCTGGCAGGTGCATATTGGTGAAGGCAGCACTGAGTATCGCGATCCGGCCGAATTCTTTCGCCGAACCTTTTTAACCGAGAGCCTCAGTTATCTGCTTTCCGGGGCCGTACAGCGGCTATCAGGTAAAGGCGGCGATCCGGTTGTGCAATTGCAGACCAATTTTGGCGGCGGTAAGACGCACTCCATGTTGGCGCTGTATCATCTTTTTTCCGGTACACCGGTATCCGATCTAAGCGGTGTTGAAAGCATTGTCCAGGGCACCGATATCACTAAAGTCCCTACGGCACGACGCGTTGTGCTGGTTGGCAATAAAATCTCGCCGGGCAACCCTGTCACCAAGCCGGATGGCACGGTAATCAATACATTATGGGGCGAATTGGCCTGGCAGCTCGGGGGCAAAGCAGCATATGAGCGTTTGCGTGCAGATGATGAGCAGGCCACCAACCCGGGGGATAGACTCCGCGAACTGTTCAATGAATACGGGCCGTGTCTGATTCTCATCGACGAATGGGTGGCCTATGCCCGCCAGTTGCACGACCAAGGCGATCTTCCCGGAGGCAATTTCGAAACCCATTTCACCTTTGCCCAGGCACTGACAGAGACGGCAAAAACCGCACAAAATACGCTGCTGGTGATCAGTCTGCCGGCTTCAGATACCGGTGGTTCACCCCATGCACAGGCCGATGACATCGAAGTCGGCGGCGAGCGCGGGCGGGCTGCTTTGGATCGGCTGCGCAACGCCGTCGGTCGCGTGGAATCATCCTGGCGCCCGGCCAGTGCGGAGGAAGGCTTTGAGATCGTGCGCCGCCGCCTTTTCGAACCACTGATCGAACAGCCGCAATTTGTTGCACGCGACAACACGGCCAAATCTTTCTACAACCTGTATCGCACCCAGCATCAGGAGTTCCCGCCCGAATGCCGTGACGCCGATTATGAAAAGCGGCTTAAGGCCGCCTATCCCATCCATCCGGAAGTATTTGACCGTCTTTACAGCGACTGGTCGACTTTGATCAAATTCCAACGCACCCGGGGTGTGTTGCGCCTGATGGCGGCCGTTATCCACAGCCTTTGGGAAAAGGGCGACCGCAGTCCCATGATATTGCCTTCCAATGTGCCCATCGATGATCCGCGTGTGCAATTCGAGTTGACCCGCTATCTGTCGGACAACTGGGTGCCGGTCATTGAAAAGGACGTAGACGGTCCCAATGCACTGCCGCTGAGAATTGACGGTGAGGTACCCAACCTTGGGAAATTTTCTGCCTGCCGGCGTGTGGCCAGAACCATATACATGGGATCGGCACCGACCTCAAAAGCAGCCAACAAGGGAGTGGAAGACCGCATGATCAAGCTGGGTTGCGTGATGCCCGGTGAGTCGCCGGCAGTCTTTGGCGATGCATTGCGCCGACTGAGCAGTACGGCCACCTACTTGTACCAGGATGGTGCACGTTACTGGTACTCGACGCAACCCACGGTAACAAAGTTGGCCGAAGATCGTGCCGAACAGTTGAAAGGTGATCCGGACTCCGTGGTGGCTGAAATTCGCAATCGGTTGGATGCGGCCAAAAGAAACCGGGGCGATTTCTGCGGTGTTCATCCCATGCCTTCAACCTCGGCAGATGTAGAAGACAGCCCCGAAACTCGACTGGTCATATTGGGTATCGAGTACTCCCACACCCGCGAAACCACCAGCCCGGCACTAAAAGCAGCAAAATCCATACTTGAAAACCGCGGCAATACCCCTCGCTTGTATCGCAATACACTCGTGTTTCTGGCGCCGGACAAAAACAGGCTTCAGGATCTGGAAGAGGCTGTCAGGCGCTATCTTGCCTGGGAATCCATTATCTCAGAAGTTAATGAGCTCAACCTAGATCCTCATCAGGAAAGACAGGCAAAAGCCCAGAGGGACACGTCTGAAAGGACCGCTGTCGTACGAATACCTGAGGTCTTTCAGTGGCTTATAGTGCCGGTGCAGGCAACGCCCCAAGGTGAGATCGACTGGCAAACTTTCAGGTTAACCGGATCTAAGCCTCTGGCCGTCCGGGCTTCCAATAAACTCATTAACGACGCACTGCTGCAGGTGCAGTTTCCACCTACGTTGTTGCGGTTGGAACTCGATCGTATTCCACTATGGCGCACAACCGAAACAGCGCAGGCCGACCATGTTGAGATCAGACAGCTTGCCGAAGATTTTGCAAGATACATTTACCTGCCGAGACTAAAAAATACATCAGTGCTTGTCGAGGCTATTCACAATGGTGTGGGCTTGTTCACGTGGAGTCAGGACTCGTTTGCCTATGCCGAGAGTTTTGACGAAGATGCCGGGAGATACCGGGGGCTGCGGGTCGCACAACATGTCAACATCTCTCCGGATAGCCTGCCAGGATTGTTAGTTAGGCCGGAACCTGCATTGAAGCAATACGATGCAGAGCGTGCAGCCGCAGAGTCAACATCTGAAAGGGGTAGAAACGGAGCGCCCGCCACCACCGAAGAAACACGGGTGGCAGGGATTGACGACAAGTCTCAAACGAAATCAGGGGAATCCGCTCAACCGAAGCGTTTTCACGGAACAGTAAAGTTGGATGCCACCCGGGTGGGCAGGGATGCAGGGCGAGTAGCCGATGAAGTAATCTCCCACCTTGCTGGCCTTGTGGGGTCAAATGTCACGGTCACGTTGGAAATAGCCGCAGACATTTCATCAGGTACCCCTGAAAATGTTGTGCGCACTGTAACGGAAAACTGCCAGACACTTAAATTTTCGAACCATGGGTTCGAGAAAGAGTAATGATTGAAAAGCAGCCCTGCTTCGTGGTTGGACCCAACATGGACACCCCGCTCTCCCACCACCTGAAAAAGCACCTGGTGGTGCTGCCCAAAGAGACCTCGCCCCTTCAGTTCGTCCATGATCAGGTCGTCGAGGAGCCGACAACGCAGCCAACAAAGGTAGCACTTGAATGCGAACTGGAATAAGGAGCGCGAATAGATCCATGACCGGGTTTTGGGGAACAGGCTGTCGATCAGGTCACCGGCCTCGCTTTTACTGAATGACAGCAGCGCCACAAAGTCGTCGAAAACGAGCCCTTCGCTGGTTTCACTAACACTTTCGAATAATGTTGAATTTTATCATCTCAGGGTCTATGAATGTCATCCAGCAGTTTAATGCAGTTCATCGTCCATTGCGGAAGATCTGATTCTTGACGCGTATCTTTCCGTGACCCTAAGTTGCTGCTTCGGATATCTGTCGGTGCCTATACACACTGAAAGATTGGCCGTGAAAAGGAGAGACCATGATTGTCGGCATTTTAAAAGAGATCAAGACGGAAGAGAATCGTGTGTGCATGACCCCGGCGGGCGTGGAGGTGATGATCCACAACGGCCACACGGTGCTGGTGGAGAAAAACGCCGGTGCCGGCAGCGGCTTTGCCGATGAAGCCTATGTGAACGCCGGTGCCAAGACGATCGGCACCCCCAGGGAGATTTTCGATACGGCAGACATGGTCATGCATGTCAAAGAGCCCCTGCCCCCCGAGTACGACCTGATCCGGGAGGGGCAGATCGTCTTCACCTACCTGCACCTGGCCGCAGACGAGACGCAGACTCGGGCATTGATCAAAAGCAAGTCCGTGAGCATCGCCTACGAGACCATCCAGAAGGCCGACGGCAGCCTTCCTCTGCTCACTCCCATGAGCGAGGTGGCCGGGCGCATGGCCATCCAGCAGGGGGCCAAATACCTGTGGGTATCAACGCCGCCAAGATGGCCTGCGGTCTGGGGGCCAAGGTCTTCCTGTTGGACATGAATCTGGACCGGCTGCGCTACCTGAACGATGTGATGCCGGCCAACTGCTTCACCCTGATGTCCAGCCCGGCGACCATTCGCAAGCTGGTCAAAGAGGCCGACGTTGTGGTGGGTGCGGTGCTGATTCCCGGCGCCAAGGCCCCACGCCTGGTAACCCGGGACATGCTCAAGACCATGAAGAAGGGATCGGTGCTGGTGGACGTGGCCATAGACCAGGGGGGCTGCTTCGAGACCTCCAAGGCAACCACCCACGGCAATCCCACCTATGTGGTGGACGGGGTGGTCCACTACTGCGTGGCCAACATGCCCGGAGCCGTGGCCAAGACGTCGACCCTGGCACTGACTAACGCCACGCTTCCCTACGCGGTTGAAATTGCCAACAAGGGTTGGAAGCGGGCCATGCAGGAGAGCACGGAGATCAAGCTGGGGGCCAACGTGATCGACGGCAAGATCACCTACCAGGCTGTTGCCGAGGCCTTTGACCTGGAATACACGCCTGTGGAGACATTGATCGGCGATTGATTAGCATGAAACCGATTGTTATCATATTATATTTTGCTATTGTGCACCCCTGGCGTGGCATTTTGAAAAAAATTCATCTTGACAGCTGAAACCAATTGTTATAAATGGTCAGACCATTCCGAATATACCGTACAAAGACCCCTCGGAATAACTGTTTCAGGCTCTTTTTTAAGCGTTGCCCTTCTCATGTTCACTCAGGATCGAGCGGCTAATCGATGACCCAGTTGTTTCGCGCTGCCAGACAAAACCGAATTTTCCAGGATGTGGTCGAACAGATCCAGGAGGCCATCATCGAGGGCCACCTGAAGGTTGGAGATCGGCTTCCCGCTGAGCGCGAACTCAAAGAAATGCTCCAGACCAGCCGGAGTACACTTCGTGAAGCCCTTCGTGTGCTGGAACAAAAGGGGCTCATCGAGATCAAGCTGGGAATGGGCGGCGGTGCCGTAGTCAAAGCGGTTTCCTCGGATCTCGTGACCGAAAGCCTGGATCTGTTGATTCGTTCCAATCAGGTATCCCTCCGGCATATCGCCGAATTCCGGGAGCGGGTGGAAGGCGATGTGGTGAGACTGGCCACCTCGCGGATGACGGAATCAGACAGGCTTGTTCTGAAAAAGCTCCTGGACGATGCCCGGCAATGCGCGATTCGGGGTACTGAAGCGGTTTCCGATTTTCTCACCGCAGATAAAAACATACATCTGTGCTTTGCAAAAATCACAAGAAATCCCATCTACATTTCCATCCTTAAAACCATTCATGACAACATTCGCCGTTATTTTGACGAATTTCTGGTTATGGAAGAGCCGGAGATGAATGAAAATCTTCAGGATCTCGAGGATGTGATCAAGGCCATGGAAAACGGGGATGCGGAAAAGGCCGGCGACATCGCCCAAACCCACGTGAAACGATTCAACCGTTATATGGAGATACGGGAGCGGCGGCATACGGCATGATCCGACAGGATGCCCGTGGGAGTTTACACCCGGGCAGTTCGGCTCGATACTTCAACAGGATTAACGGTTTGGTGTTATGGCGCATTTAGAGTTGGACAACATCACGGTAAGATTCGGCGGGTTGGTGGCGCTGTCGAAACTGAGCTTTTCCATCAACTCCGGAGAGATCGTGGGCCTTATCGGCCCCAACGGCGCCGGCAAGACCACGGTGTTCAATGTGCTCACCGGTGTCTACAAGGCCGGCAGTGGGGAGGTGCGGTTCGAGGGCGAGAGCATTCTGGGCAAACGACCCCATGAGATTTTCTCAAAGGGCGTGGCCCGCACCTTTCAGAACATCCGTCTCTTTTCCGCCATGACGGCGGTTGAAAATGCCATGGTGGCCCGGCACTGCCGCTCCAAAAAAGGGGTGGTGGGTGCCATCTTCCGAACCATTTCCCAGCGCAAGGAAGAGCGGGTTTGCAACGGCGCTTGGAAATCGCCCGTGCCCTGGCTTCCCAGCCCAAGGTACTTCTGCTGGACGAACCGGCCGCCGGCATGAACCCGTCGGAAAGTTCGGCGCTGATGAAAGATATTTCCCGGGTTTGCGAACTCGGGATCGACGTGCTGCTGGTAGAGCACGACATGAAAGTGGTCATGGGCGTGTGTAACCGTATTGTATGTGTTGACCATGGTGTGAAGATCGCCGAGGGGACGCCTGAAGAGATTCAGTCCAATCCTCAGGTGATCGAAGCATACCTGGGTCAGCCGGCAAGTTAAAAACATTAATCTTAGGAGGAGCGTCAAATGAGGAAAAAACTGTTTATCACCTTGGTATTTGGCCTGATGGTCGTCCCCTTTATTATGGGAACGGCGACTGCAAAAACCCTGAAGATCGGCTCCATGAGTCCGTTGACCGGCCCCTATGCATCAGACGGAACGGACATTAAGAACGGCGTATTGACGGCCATTCAAGTGTTCGAGGAAGCCGGCGGAATACCCGGTTATGACAAGATCGAACTGTTTCCCCAGGACACCGCCTGCGATCCAAAGCAGGCCGTGGCTGCCGCCAACAAACTGATCAACCTGGAAGTGGTCGGCGTCGTCGGCGCCTACTGCTCTTCATCCACCATCCCGTCCTCCGAGACCCTGGACGAGGAAGACATCCCCATGCTGACCCCGGCCTCCACCAACGAGAAAGTGACCGACCGCGGTCTTAAATACATGTTTCGCCTGTGTGGGCGTGACGATGACCAGGCGCCGGCTGCCGCCAAGTTCCTGAAAGATTCTCTGAACGCCAAAACCGTCTTTATCGTCGACGATAAAACCACCTATTCCCAGGGTCTGGCCGACGGCGTGAGCAAGGCCTGCAAAGCGCTGGGAATCGAGGTCGTGGAGCACGATCACGTCAACCAGGGCGACAAGGACTTCTCAGCCGTCCTGACCAAAGCCAAACACGCCAATGCCGACATTTTCTACATGTCCCTGCAAGGATACTCTCCGGGTGCCCTGATGGCACTGCAGGCCAAACGCCAGGGCCTGAAGTCTCAGATTGTTTCCCAGGACGCCATGTTCCAGCCCAAGTTCATGGAGGTTGCCAAAGAGGCGGCTGAAGGCATCTACATCACCTACGGGTTTACCGATACGACCACCCCCGAGTACAAGGCCTTCGAAAATATCTACGTGCCCAAGTATGGCTCCATTGCCGCCTACGCCACCTACGCCTATGATGCGGCCACGGTGCTGCTCAAGGCCATCAAGGCGGCAGGCGCCACCGATCCGGCCAAGATCAAGGCCGAGATCATGAAGATGGATTTCGACGGCGTCGCCAAACGCATCAAGTTTAGGGCCAACGGCGACTCCGGCTCATCCTACATCGCCTTCAAGATCGAAAACAGCAAGTTCGTTCCCTACTGGTCTCCTGAGCAGGGACTGCTCAAATAAATCGGTACTGTGACGTGACTGCCCTGCCATTATGGCAGGGCAGTCACAGTTATCGTGTTCACCGCAAGTGCCAATGTGAAAAGTAATTTCTATGGAATATTTTATTCAGCAATTGATAAACGGCATCACCCTGGGAGGGCTGTATGCGTTGATCGCCTTGGGATACACCATGGTGTATGGTGTAATCCAGCTGATCAACTTCGCCCATGGTGAATTTTTTGCGGCCGGGGGCTATGTCGGGGTTATTCTTCTCAGCTTTTTCACCGGACTGGGCTATATGGAAACCCACCCGATACTCTGCCTGTCGGCCGCCTTCGTCCTCACCATGGGGTATTGTGCCTTTCTGGCCGTGGGCGTCGAAAAAGTGGCCTACAAGCCCCTGCGCCGCCAGTCGCGTCTGGCCGCGCTGCTCTCCGCGCTGGGCGTGTCCATTTTTCTGTCCAATGGACTGATGCTGACCCAGGGGGTCTATGACAAAGCCTATCCCAGCGAGCTCTTTCAGGGCGGCATTGAATTCGGCATGGTCACCATCAGCTATCTCCAGATGATGATCGTGGGCATGACCATCTTCTTGCTGTTCGGGCTCAACATCCTGGTGTTCAAAACCAAGATCGGCATGGCCATGCGGGCCACGGCCCAGGACAAGGTCATGAGTTCGCTGGTCTCCATCAGCAGCAACCGGATCATCTCACTGACCTTCGCCATCGGTGCGGGGCTGGCAGCAGCCGCCGGCATCATGGTGGGTCTCTACTATGGATCGGTGCGCTACGACATGGGCTTTTTGCCCGGGATCAAGGCCTTTGCCGCGGCTGTGCTGGGCGGTATCGGCAACATCACCGGAGCCATGCTGGGCGGGTTGATCATCGGCATGGTAGAAATTTTCGGTGCGGGATACATCTCCGGCCAATATAAGGACGTGTTTGCCTTCATTATCCTGATCTCCGTGCTGTACTTCAAACCGACTGGAATCATGGGCGAGAATATCGATGATACAAGAGTTTAAAAAAGTCTGGAAACCTTACACCATCGGCCTGCTATGGCTGCTGGGACTGCTGTGGCCCCTGCTGGGTATTCACCCGGACGGCACCCTGTCCTTCGATAAGACCTTTACCGTCTGGCTCTATATCACCGTCGGTACGTTTATCTGTCTGCTGCTTTACCTCATGAATAAAAGCGGTAGCCTGGACGCTGTCAGCCGGCCACTCGCCGGGATGCGGGAAACCGTCGGACAGGCGTCGAGCAAGGTGCCCAACTGGGTCTGGATTATAATCCTGCTGGCAGTTGCCTTTTCCTATCCTTTCTTTACCGGGCGATATGCCCAGGACGTGGCCACCAACGTGCTGATCTATATCTGTCTGGGGCTGGGGCTCAATGTGGTGGTGGGGCTGGCCGGCATGCTGGATCTGGGCTACATCGCCTTTTATGGCGTCGGCGCTTACACCTACGCCCTTCTGAATATCCACTTCGGCATGTCATTCTGGATCTGCCTGCCTATTTCGGCCACATTGGCCTTAATTGCCGGATGCATCATCGGGTATCCCACGCTGCGCATGCGCGGCGACTACCTGGCTATCGTGACCCTGGGCTTCGGTGAAATCGTCCGTATCATACTCAACAACTGGATGTCGCTCACCAATGGCCCCAACGGCATTCTCGGCGTCAAGCCCCCCAGCATTTACATTCCCAGTTTTGAAAACGGGTTCAGCCTGGAGCTGTTCTACCTGAAGAAACTGCACTACCTTTACTACGTCGCACTGGTCCTGGCCATCATCACCATCATTGCGGTCAGGCATCTGAACTTTTCCAGAATCGGCAGGGCCTGGGAATCCATCCGTGAAGATGAAACCGCAGCTGAGTTGATGGGTGTGAATACTTTCAAGCTCAAACTGCTGGCTTATGCCATGGGCGCGCTCTTTGCCGGGATGGCCGGTGCCTTTTTCTGTGCCCGCATGCGGTTCGTCAGTCCGGAAAGCTTCACCTTCCTCGAATCCGCCATGGTGCTGAGCATGGTCGTTTTGGGCGGCATGGGCTCCATCCCCGGCATCATTTTGGGAGCGGCCGCCCTGATCGTGCTACCCGAGGTCTTCCGGGAATTTGAAGCCTACCGCATGCTGGCCTTCGGTATGGCCATGGTCGTGATGATGCTGTTCAGGCCCGCCGGCCTGATACCGGCCAAGCGGATGGGCACCCGAGGCGAAGAGAAGGAGGGATAGATGGCTGATCAACCGATTCTCGAACTGAAAGACGTCTATTCCAGCTACGGCAGTATCAAGGCCCTCAAGGGGATTTCCCTCAAGGTATACCCGGGGGAGATCGTGGCCATCATCGGTGCCAATGGTGCCGGCAAGTCCACCACGCTGATGACCACCTGCTGCGTAATTCCCATCGACCAGGGGGAGATCTGGTACGACGGGAATCCCATTCACGGCAAAGCGGCGGAAATTCTGCCCAAAGCCGGCCTGTGCCAGGTACCGGAAGGGCGACGGATTTTTCCGCGCCTGACCGTGGACGAAAACCTGACCATGGGCGGCTTTTTTCGCAAAGACAAGGAGGGCATCGAAGCGGACCGGCAACATGTTTACAGCTTGTTCCCAATCCTCAAGGACCGCCACAAGCAGCATGGGGGAACCCTATCCGGCGGGGAACAGCAGATGCTTGCCATCGCCCGGGCGCTGATGGGCCGGCCCAAGGCACTTTTGCTGGACGAGCCTTCACTGGGTCTGGCACCGCTGATCGTTCAACAGATTTTCGATATCATTAAAGATATAAACAAAAAAGAGGGCACCACCATTCTGCTGGTGGAGCAGAACGCCAACCTGGCCCTGCAGGCCGCCTCCCGGGGCTATGTACTGGAAACCGGTAGCATCACCCTGGAGGATGATGCCAAAAAGCTGCTCAACAACCCGGAGATACGTAAGGCCTATCTGGGCGAATAACCAGAGCCAATTGCAAAACGCCCCATTTCGGCCAATATCGGCGTTGGGCTCACATTCCAATCCTCGAAATACTCCAAGTATTCCTCCGGTTGAAATGATCGCCCGCCTTGATCTTGGCCGAACTGCAACGTTTTGAAACAGGCTCAACCAATGACCCAATAAGCCAATCCCCAGCGCCCCTGAGACCTTTGTATTAAATGGTTTCAGGGGCGTTTTTCTGTTTAAGTGAGCCCATAGTAGACGGGGATCCATTTTTTCAAATAGATGTGGGCTTCCGAATTGACATTAAAGGTTCCGGGGATTAATATAAGTAAAACTGTTCTTTAACAAATTGGGGGCGAAACGGCTTCGACGGGGATAAAGAAGCCCAGATTGCATGCCGAGCTCCTGCCGACTCGTAAAACCGGTGGGGATTAAATATAATCGCTGATGATTATCTACAGCAACGGCGAACTTTAGCAGGATAGCCTTTGCAGTACCCTGCCTGATGGAGACTGACGAAGGCGAAACTTAGAGATCAGGATAAGCATGTAGATGTCTGTGTGGAATATTTTCGGACGCGGGTTCGACTCCCGCCGCCTCCACCAATATTTTGTTGCTATTTAAAATAGTTACAAAATCCCACCACCTTACTCTGGTAGAATACTGGTAGATTTCCAAGCGTTTTCAAGTTTGGCTCCATCATCAGGGGCCGGCACATACCTGTAATAATGGTCCACAATCATTCGGGTTGTGGTGTGGCCAACCTGTTTCTGAACGTAGCTCATCCGCTCATTCTGGTCCAAGGCGTTGGTAATAAATGATGCTCTGGTGTCCTTGATGCTGATGGCGGTAGAAATGCCCAAACTTTCCAAGGTCGGCTTGATTACGAGTCTGTTGATAGTGTGCCGATGAATGGGGCGATCTTTCTTATTCAGAAATACGAAGTCATCCCCATTCCCTTCCCAAGTCCTTTTCCGTTGTTCGCGTAGTGCCTCCACAACAAATCCGGGAACCTTCACGTCCCTGATGGAACTATCCGTTTTCGGCTTTTTATAGACGATTGCGCCACCTTTGAGACGGACCAAGTTTCGCCGTATTTTTACTACACTATTTGCCAAATCAATGTGCTTCCATTTCAATGCTGATGCTTCCGCAATTCGAATACCAGAAAAGAACAATACGATAAAAAGCTGTTTCCAGAACTCATCCACGCTATGAATAAATCGATTGATTTCCTCCATAGAAAGGGGCCGTTTCTGCGCGCTTTTCGTCTTCTTGATGGGGTCAACGTCAACAAAAGGGTTGCTCTGGATGATTTTGTGCTTTTTGGCAAACTTCATAACAAGCCGGAACGGTGTCAAAATGTTTTGCTTGGTCTTACTGCCACAAGTAAATTTACTGATAAAGACCTCGATGTCGAGACTGGTAATGGCGTCAATCTGATGATTACCAAAAGCTGGTAATACGTGTGCGTTCATAACCTTCTGGTAGTTTTGGAACGTGGTTTCCGCAATTTGAGTTTTCACAATTTCAGACCATTTCACGGCGACTTCGCCAAACACCATAGTTTCCGGTGCTTCAATCGCATCGATTGTCGTAATGAACCCCTGTTGGTCAATCTGTTTCAGGTATTCATCACGCTTACGCCTCGCTTCTAACTTGGATCTGGTTTCCAGGGAAAGTTTATAGGGTTTTTCACGCCCCCGCACCTTTTTCTGAAAATACCATACCCCGCTGTCTTTATCTGGGTACAAGTGATGATTGATGTTCTTCGCCATACTATATCCTCCATTCTTTATTTGCGGGCGATACAGATGGCTTCACCTTCTTGATTTCAGCCTTCGGTTTATCCTTCCCTTTCTTTGAAATAGTGTGTTTGTCTCTAAAATCCCTGATTTCATCGCGGTAGAACAACACCTTGGATGAACCAGGTACCTGCCAATAGGTAAGCAGACCCTGTTCCCGCCAATTTTTCACTGTACCAGGAACAACTCTAAAATAATCTGCTACTTCACTTTGCGTCCATAATTCATTGTTCCATAGATCTTCCTTTCTTTCCATAAATTGTACACCCCACATAAATTGGTATGGCAGGCCCTGTGCTGGTTGGTTCCAGAAGACGGCTCTGTGCCGTCCGTGGCGTGCCCAGTCGCTGATTTGCGACCTTGTGGAGCCAAGTTTTTTCCGACTCCTGTTCAAGCCCGAGGTGTGTGGGCTTGATAGTTTTACGAGATTTCGCTCAAAGGATAGTGTAATGCCTGTCCCAATGAAGGGACACTATGGTTTCTTCTTCATATCCACTATGGGGTTGAATCCCATTTCCTTTTTATACTCGTCTATCATCAACTGATTCAGACAATCCTGGTGTTGTTCAGCGACGATAATGGAGTCATAAACCGAGAGCCCTAAAATGCCCTGGTCCATCAATCTTACTAAAATGGCGTTCATTATCTTGCTATCGATATTCATCAAATGAACCCCCCGGTCCGAACAGATGTATTTGGCGATACGTGGATGTGTTTCTTTGAACCGATTGACCAGACGTACAAACGGTTTTTCCCCGGCGGGTTTAGGAATGCCATTTTTATTCAACTCATCTCTAATCCCACCGTATGCGGACTGCTGATTTTTCGCATTGATTGAAACCAGACCAACCACCTTATAGGTGTCCCTCATCTTTGGTCCCTCGCAAACTACGTAAGGGTCATCTCGATAGTCGATGTGTTCCTGATGATAAAGCATCCGAATGTGGTAGGCCGAATAATCAAGTTCAACGGTCGGTTGACCGTCAATGTAAACGTATGGCCGATGATTCCTTGGCATTCGCTGATGGATGGCGCCATAGGCACGACCACCAAGTTTAAATGAATTTCGATTGAATACCCGGTGTATGTATTCCTTACGCAAACGCAATACCAGGCGGTCAACACCGATGTCCTTCAACGGGTATTCTTCCGCCAATCTCGCTTTTCGTCTGTCCTTAACCGTATCCAATGAAATTGAAAGAGATAGGTCGGCAAGGTAATCATTCAGCATTTCCTTCGATTGGTCCAATCCTTTGAAACCGAAGAATACCAACGCATCAGGAAGAATCCTATGAGTCATGGTGTTATGTATAAGATGGAATGGGACTGTATACTGGTTGATAGTATGACTGGTATACTTGATATTACTACTGAATTGTTGTATGATTGGTTTATTAATAGTGTTGAAAGAGTAGATAGATCCTACTTTAGTGTATAGTTTTATCGAATCCACCTCAATAGTGTTGTTCAGGATTCCTTTATACAACATATTTACCAAGTATTCTGTCTTGACTTGAAATGGCCCGGAAAGATTTACTGTTATATCGTGCTGGTCCAGGAAATCATTATAGGATTCCACATCGTCCCGGAGACGGCGTATAGCAGGCGTATAAGTGAACCTGACCTCCTTATTATGCTCCTCACCGTCCCGCAGGACTATGGTGTTCACAGGGCGTTCTACGCTAAAAAAATCGTTCTTTTTCAGGTTGAACGTGCGGAACTGACGCCATAGTTTGAAGGTGGCCCACATCCGAGTTGTCCGTCCAATCTCTCTCTCTTTATTCCAAACACCGTTTCTCTGCTCAATGTATCCAAGTGTTTCAAGAGCATCGATTACCGGTATCAATCTGTCATACTTGATGAACTGTTTTCCGTACATCGAATTACGAGTGTAATAGGTCGTATCACGGGAATACCTTACCGGCTTGCCACGGTAATAACCATTCCATAGATTGATAAGGACCCTTTTTAGGACATCACGATAGCGTTGACGGTTGGGAGTAGGGATGACGCACAGGACCTCCGCAAAGATGCTATTTATCAGCTCGCGAAGGCGTTTCGAGTTGGCGTTATAGATGTTGAAGGGAACGGCGTCTTCAAGCCAGTTGTTTTCATCTTTGATAATGTTGATGGAACGCGAAAGTTCCAAATGCTCAGGGCTGTGAGGTAGAACAAGTAGAGGGGTGTCGTAAACTATTCTGTCAGTCATTTTCCTTTCCCACCCTTTTGTTGATTTCCACTACAATGTGGTTCAGGTCTCGCAAAGGGAGAAACAAGACGCTTTGTTATTTATCTAAAGTATTTGATTATACTCATAACATAATAACTATTTCTCATTTGTCAAGAGTATAAGTAGTAATTTATTATTATTATTATATGCTAATGCTATGAGAACTATGTATTACTACTATTTTACCAGTATTGAAATCAGTTTCATTTCAAAATTTCCAAAAATTGGAAATCTCGGAAACGGATGACCAAATTAGTCAAAAAGCCCCATACCCATTTTTTCTAACGTGAAATGATTACACTTGGGACAGAGATAAATAGTCATATCGACGCCTTCGATGTAGTCTTCAACTTCGTATTTGTCGTTCGGCTCCCGTTTCTTATTGATGAACCTTGACCGCTTCACGGATTTCCTTCGCACCTGGCCAAGGCCTGGGTCGCTGTATAAAACGACATTCAGGCCATTACACTCGGGGCATTTTGGCAATATAGCGTTCTCGTTGACGTTGACCAACTCCCGACAATCCTTACAAAGGGCGGGGGCCAAACAAATCTTCTGCTCACGGTAAATAGGATTCATCCCGATTCCCCACCTACCGAAAGCCTCATAACCGCATTTACAGTTGAAATCTGAAAAGGTTCCCATAGTCAAAACCTCCATTGTTTTGATTTAAAAAGCACCATCACCACCTCCGATTAATCCTTTCCCAGTAATCGTCGTCTGTGTCGTCGTATTCCCTCCTGATCCGGTCAATGTCCCGCTTTTCTCGGGCGCTGTCCTCTGATATAGGTCCAATAATCATCCAGTCCTGCCAGTCTGGGCCGTCCCATAATTCATCATTTGATTCAGTGGCCGTTTCGTCACCATCGGCATCATCACCGGAATTTTCAAATCCGTCATCATCGAAACCGCCGTCCATGTCGTCGTCAAAGTCGTCAAAGAAATCGTCCATGTCGTCCTCCGTAAGTAACAGAAAGCCCCGCCACCTTTCGATGGCAGGGTTTAGTGATTGTATGTTCGTTTGATTCAGCCGATAAATTCCATCAGCCTGCGGATTATGGTGAACGGGGCCAAGTCCTCCCGACCCAACACTTCCTTCACCTGGTTCCCTTGGAGGAATATGTCCCCGACCGTCTGATCACCTTCAAACACTTCCAAACCGATGTACCCCAGACGTTCATTAACCGACAAAACGCAGGTCAGACCGGCCTCTCGATACACGTGGATGTCATCCTCACCCGCGGCAAGCTTATGCGTATGTTGTCCGAGGCGGTCCCGAAAGGTGATTTTCAGGCCGGGATTGAATCTACCACCGGCGATCATCTCTTTTGTGGCTTCTTTGGTAATGCGATAGTTTTTAACTCTTTTCATGGCGTCCTCCAAAAAAGCAAAATCCCCACGATCCGAGTGACGGACCATGAGGGCTTTCGCAATAAATAGCGGGGCTTAACCCAGTGCTTCAGAAAAGAAGCGCATCCAGTCAGCCGAAAAGTCTCTTTCCCTGGGGCCGAATGGCAGGGATATCTGGCAAATCCGTTTCACCTTCCCGTTTTCCCAGTGAAGGACCAATTCCTTGTTCAGGCGTTTGGCGTACTGGATTTCGTACTTGGTACCGCCGGTAAGACCATCCTCTTGGCTGATAAAGGCATGGACGATTTCGCAGGCGGATATCAGCTGGCGGTTTCGCCAGTAATAACGCTCCACCATTTCTGTCCGGGTCCTTATACCTGTCAGGTCAGGGGCATAGATGCGGACCTTAAAGCCGGCTGCTCTGGCCGCTTCCCCGGCCCATGCGCAAACGCCCCGGCATGAGCTGGTGATGACAATGGAATCCTTGGGAAGGGTATGGACCAATTCGATGACCGATTGCCTGTCCTTGTATTTTCGTGCTCCAACAATACCGACATGAGTCATGGGTGCCTCCTTAATTAAAATGAAAAGCCCCGCCATCTTTCGATGACAGGGCCTCCGTGTTTTCGTGAAAAAGTGTTTAGTCGACTAAACAGGAAATCCAGTTCAGGGCCGAACCAGACTCAATATCTGACCGCCGGCCGATTCCAGCCGATAGGACTGGAGGGTGTCCAGATATTCATCCTGTGCGGCCCGCGTGAAAGCGTTGATGATGTGGAACATGGTGGCCCCCTGTTCCAGGTAATAGGCCTGCCGTACCACTTCCGTTTCCGCCTGTGACAAACCGAATCGTTGGCTGAACGTCTCGATGGACCGGATCGGGTCATCCACGGCTGACTGCCGAGACAGCTTGAACTGTTCCTGCTTGCGAATGGTATCTTCGATAACGCCGGCCAGAGTTTCAGGAAAGTTTTCCAATCCCCGGTTGCTGATGTGCTTGAACCGTGAAACGGTCGATGAAGTCTTGGCGATGAGTCCGTTGGTACACAGCAGACGATAGAAAAATGCTTCGATGCTGAAGGCCAGCAGGCCGACCTCACTGTTGGCAAATGAAACACCGGGCACGATCTCATCCAGTTGACCATATCCGGGATTGACGCCGAAGGCTCTGGCGTACTCGGGGATCTTGACCAGGAACATGCCGTCATCCATGGCGTATTGAACTATTCCGGCGGGGTCGAAGCCGTGCTGGATCAGCTGGGAGAGGATCTCCATGTTGTCCAGGGGCCGGTATCGCTCGGTGAACACCGCCCTCAATCGATTAGCGTCGAACCGGCAAAAGAAAGTATCCCGATGCTGACGTTCCTGCTCGATCCAATAGTTGAGGTTCCGGGCCTGTAATTCAGCAGGGCACCGATTCAAATATGAAAATGGCACTCTCAACCGGTTGGCCAATAATCTTTGGGCTGAAGGTAAAACATCAACTCGCTTGCCCGAAACCCACAATCGAGTCAGGCTGTCGAACTCCATCTCCTGAAGCGGAATGGTCTGGTCATGGTGATTGATGGACTGCTGATGAACTTCACCGATAACGGTTTCCAGGGTTGCTGTCTGGGTCATGGTAATGCTCCTTTCGATTATTCGTTGGGTTTGTTTTCCTCGGCTGGGGCTGAGTCAATCTCTGCTAAAGCCTTCGCTTTACACTCGGAACATATGCCGTGGCTGATCGGCTCTTCGCCGGAATCAGGACTTGAACAAAGGCATTCCTTGAAGCCCAGCGAGCGGCCACACCAGGCGCAAACTCTTCTCATATGCATGGGGTATCCTCCATAAGCGAAAACACCCCTCCAGGGGACCTGAGAGCCCGCCAGAGAGGCGTTCATTGATTTTGCGTATGCTTCCCTATCTTCTCACTTCACCACGCTCGACAAGCGTCTGAATAAGCACAATCCGAGCACATCCAATTGGGCTGTGGCATGTAGATGCCGGCATCGATACCTTCGAGAACCGCATTGGCGATCTTGGCGAAGCGTTTCCTGTCCTGGGCGGTGCGGACGGTCTGGACGATCTCCAGTTTCGGAGTCTTTAATTTGCGAAGCACATCGAACCGGCATTTGACCGGAGCGAGGGGGAACACATACTTGTTGGCCGCCAGCAGATAGGCATAAGCGGACATCTGGAGGTTCTCATCGGCGGCTTTCTGGGACATGGTTTGGGCAGCGGTCTTGTTGTCGACCACTACCGCTTCGCTGTTTTCGTCCATCAGCAGCAGGTCCAGGATGCCCACCAGCATGAACTCCGTAGGTAGACCGTCATCAGTGTATAGCCGGGCGGAGAGCGGAAGCTCGACTTCAACCACGGCATAACCGGACAGGTCGATGGTTTCGTAAAAGACCGTGAGCATGGACTTGCCCATGGCGATGGCGCCGGCTTCATCCGGCATGTTCTTTTTCCAGATGACTGGTGTACCGGCATTCTTTTCCAGCGATAGACGCAAAACGGCTTCAAACTTCTCCAGCAGAGCGTTCAGGGGCTCCTTGTTTCGGCCGGTTTTAAAGGAGCGGTAAAACAGTTCTTCGGCAGAGTGTGTGGCTTTACCGAATGGTAGGGCGATGGAGAGGCGTTCCGGCTTTCGGCGTTCAACATAGTGAAAGCGATATTTCAGTGAGCACGATTGGTAAGTAAATATCTGGGAATGGCTGACGTAAAGGTCCTGACTGAAACTGGTCAGGCCAGTTCACCTGGCCCACCCCCGATAAGTTTCCAAACGTTTGGAAAGTCAGAGGGTGGAGTTTCCGTACGTACGGAAAACAGGAAGGAATGATGTGACGTGCGGATTGAGCGGGCCAGCAACTGCTCGATGACCATTGAGGCGTCACCCTTTGACAGGTATTGGGCAACGGAGCCGAACATATCCAGGCACTGTTGGTCCAGGTCAGCATTGGAGCGGCCCTGTTCCTCGTTGAGTTTCAGGATGTACTTGTACTGTTTCGAAGTGAGCCGGCCGATACCATTTCCGTTACCGCCGTTACCATCTGACCGGTAGGGGCGATTGTTTCCACTGCCATGATTACGATTTCCACCGGTGGGGAGATTGTTTCCATTACCGTTGCCACCGTTATTTCGAGGCGGTGTGTCATGCTGGGTGCCAGAATTACGGTATCCCGTCTGGGTCCGATCGTTACGGTACAGATGTAGACCGACGCCAAGTAGGGTGGCGGCCTTTTTCAGCGCATCGGTGGCAGCTGCTTTCAGATCGTCGGCCAGAGAAATGATATCTCCACTCTCCCTGGCCCGGGTGATCCGGCTGGAACCGAACTGTGTTTTGACCACATCGCCGGCTTTCAGTTCACCGATTACGATGGCCTCATCGGTCTCTGTCAGGATTTCGTGCCGAATGATTGTAAATGACCAGTTTGCGTCAAAGGCATCGTTGAGCCGCTGAACAACGGCATGTCCTTCGATATAATCCAGCATCTTGCCGAAGTTACCTTCACGCTGTTTGATCTGTTCCGGGCCAAAGGGTTTTTCGAGGATTTCTCTGTTCATAATGTATCTCCATAAATTGAGTTGGTTGAAAACAAACATTCACGACACTTCGATTTGTCTCTACACGCTTCACAAACTTTGTCCCTGTCCAGAAATCGGGGCAGGTGGTCAAAGACCCGTTCCATGGCCTGGGTCATAGGGATACCCAAAGCCCATGCGATTCGTCGCAGGGTACACGATGATGTGAGTGAAAGCTCCGGCGTGTAAGCCATTGGTTGGTCACCTCCTTTCAAAAACAAAAACCATCCGCCGGCGGGGCAAATGGTTGCTCATTGAAACTGCTATTTCTGGATTCAGCCTATCTCGGCATAGATCTGCTTGATGATGCCTTGATCAGCGAAACTGTAATAGCGGTCATTTTCCATGTTGATGATGAGATGTTCGTGTACCTGGATGCCGATAATTTCAGCAGCCCTGATAATTTTCCTGGTGATGTCGATGTCATCAGGGGACGGTTGGAGATCGTTGCTGGGGTGGTTATGACAAAGAATCATCGCCGCTGAATTGGCCAGGATGGCGGGCTTTAAGACTTCACGAGGATGGACGGGGGCTGAAGAAAGAGCTCCCACGGACACGATGTTCAGTCCGATCACGTCATTCTTGGCATTGAGCAGGGCCACGACAAACTGCTCTCTATCTGGCTGTCCTTTGGTGTGGATGAGGTTCTGGATCAGGGTATGGGCCTGCTGGGAGTTGCTCAGGCGGGCTTGCTCAAAGGATACGGTTTCGTCTTTGACCAGGGATACCCGGTAAATGGAGATGGATTGGTTGGCCGGTGGGTCCGGTGAGGCGGGGAAAAGATCCTGCTGGGTGTGGTGGCGTTCGGATTTTGGCTGTTTCATAAGTTGGCCTCCATAGACGCAAAAAAGGCAGCCGCCGGCGATGAAAACCGGTAACTGCCCTCTCTGCTGGTTAGATGGTTAATACGGTTATTTCGAGCACTTCAACCGGTAATGCTGATAATACAGGTGCTCATGGCACTGTTCCTTGATATCGGAAATCTCGGTCATCCAGCCACGTTTCTCCATAATTTCCCTGGCCCGGAAAATGGCATCCTCAAAGTGATCATGACCGTTGACATGGGTGGGATTTTCGACCAGGTAAGCGTTTTCGATGTTCCTCCACCGATCACCATCACGAATACGGGGAACGTTCCAGGTGGTGTGGCTAATGGCACGGGATACGAGTTGGCAGAACTCTACGGACTTCGGCATGAGGGCCTCCTTTGAACGCAAAAAGGCGGCCTATCGAGATGACAGGACGCCTTGGATGCTGGGTTATAGTTGGTCGGGTTACTGGATTATTTCAGTCAAGCGGCAGAAAGGAAGGGGGCAGCTAAGGGTTTGATGGTTCGTTTCCCAAGGGGTTTGGAGGTATGAAATGTCAATGCTAAGGTATACTCAATATTTTTTTTAACTCGGCATCGTAGGTCTTCCACCTTTTAAAATTAGCAAATCCATTAATCTCGCAGGAATCGGGGCCGGTGCCGTCGATGTCAATTTTGGTGGCATACAATCGACCCACACCAGCTGACGAAACAATAATCTCACCGTGGGGGATGTCGGTATAAAGCTGCCCATCCACATCCAACGTTACCAGGATCCCCGCCGTGTTGTGCTCGTCGTACATATGGCCATGGATTTTACGATAGGCGGCTTGGTAGTTCATTGGAACGGCGAATGTATAAGCATGCTCAAGTCCACCTGGAGAGTACACTGCCCCGGCACACGCAGTCAAACCCATAACAATCATTAAAATCAAGGTATTTTTCATGTTGGCGATACTAATTTCACCATATCCAAAAGTCAAGAAAGTTGAAATAGAACGTTCGTAGCTACAATGGCTACCAACCACTTTTACACTCACAACATCTTGGCTTCAACTCCATTGCCGCATCTGCCATTTCGCAGGTTACACTATCTTTGCCCAAAAAGTGTCCTAACCAATCAATATAACAGGCAATACAGTCGTTTTCACAGATACATTTACCCTTTAAATAATCGCTACTGGGTGCTGGGTTCCTCTGAGCTGTGTGCAAGAGTAGATGGCTATGGCAGCTACTCATTCTTTAATCTAAAACATAACGGCTTGATTTAAGCGATTGAGTCGTGCCGTTGAGAATAGTAATAACTTTTTCGGCTTAGCACACGTGAATAATCGCTCCGCTTTAATGATTCGTTAGATTCAGTTACCTTTTACTTTAAATAGTTTATAGATAGCCCTTCTTAATTTTTCATCACATGCCTTATATTCGTCTAAAATTTGAATTATTTTATCTACTTGTTCTTTTGAATTTCTTTCTAATGCTAAAATCTCATTTAACTCCTCTTTGTTCAAGTATTTTGGTAAATAAATATAAGGATCAATTTTTTTTGGAAGAAAGATTTGATTTATTAGTAGATTCCAGTTCGAATAGGAGTCAAAACCTTTTATTAAAGTATCATAATTACGATATTCTTTTAGGTGGGTTTCGTAGTCTTTTTTTGCTTGATTAAAAAACCACGAATAAAATTTATTGATTTTTTCAAGGTATTTCTCAAAGGTAAATTTTATATCTACACCATTCGGTGAATTCTTAATCATTTTTTTAGCGATAGACTTCCATTCTTTGAATCTTAGTAGTTGTTCCTGACTAATGCGAAATCTTGTTTCCTTTGTTTCCTGAAGAAATGATATTGTTGTATGCCAGTCTGCTTTTGCCATTCGGATATGTGAAACGTATCGTCGAAATGAATGGATAAACGCATGAAGTTCACAGCTTACAAATGTTTCATTTTTTCTTTCTTCAAAATTTGAAATAGAAAATTGATCTATAAATTTATTACAGTGACTCACCAAGGATAGGGCACTAACAGTGCTGGCAAACATGCCTCGTTGGATAGCAAGTTCAACTTGATATGCGTATTCTTGGAAAGGCCGATCCCAAAAACCTGGTTTATCGCTTTCATTGATAAATTCCTCTATGGAGTCGAATAGTTCATAGACGGAAGATCTGAATATTTCTAAAGATAAATATAGTAAATCAAGTTCTCTATGAATTAGGTAGCCAGGAAGTTCTTTGATTCGGTTATTGACGTTATTAACATCACGATAATATTCCTTTTTAAGATCATCTTCAGACCACGGTAAAGAGCCAAGCATAGTAATTACTTTCATATTTCAAACTTAAACATTATTACCAGGTCGATTTGATCATATATTATGATATTAAACTGGTTTTCGGGAAAATTATTCCTTCACCATTCAAATTTATGATCGGATATAAAACCAGAAACACAAGCCACACAATTCTCATGTGAAATCAAGGAATTTCACCATTAACGATCAAGAATGGAATAGGTTAAAAGCAAAAATAAATGAAAATTTCGGCCTGAAACCCTTTTATCGTAGAATTGTATTACTATGATGGATCGTCACCGAAGAAAAAAATAACAGTTTTTGAATACAGATCCCAATCTGATCATAACGCTTCCGGCTCCTGAATTTCATATCGCATCTCGATTCGGTGTAGGGCCATGAATCCGGTATAATTAACCTAAATATATGTTTAGCTGATCATTTCACATTTATACGAATATGCTTTAACCTGGCGGCCGTCAGGACGATGTTGGCGGGGAGTGCCACTAAAGTCCGAACAATTCACGGATGTCTTCGCAATAATAACCATACATATCGACGTAGCGTATGGAGATAAGCGTCTCTTCATTTGATGTTGCTGTGACTTCAGTTAGCACGTGGCAATTGTCTGGGTTGATTTCTTGACGGATAAGGATTTGTCCTTGTTGAATGTCTGTATATAGATTGGCTATTACTCCAACAGATGGAAAAATATTAGAATTGATGATGTCTCGATAAACCTGCTGATAATTCTGATTGATTCGGAATTCGCATTTGTTGTGCTTATCATCTTTCAATTCCTTAAAAGGAGCACTAGGACAAGCCGTTATTACGAAAATTGATAAGATAATCAGGATTTTTTTCATGTGAAAACTAAATCTTCTTGAAGGCTTTCTGTTATTCACTGTTTACCATAAAACTGCATTCTCGGCTTTTTCCGAAAAGGGAATGTGATGGACTGATAAAGGAAAGGCTCAATACGATATTGACAGCGGAAATTAGCAGGGGCTTTCGCATCAAACAACCTCCAATTATCGATCAGAGAAAATTCAGAAAAGGTCAATTATCTACATACTAAGAATAAGATTCTTTGTCAAAAACTTGTTATTATGTGATGAAGGCCGTTAATAAGATTTACCATGGTTTCCACCATTTCGCATGTTACACTATATTTGCTCAAAATGCGTCATAACCAACAAACATAACAAGTAATACATGTCATTTCATAGATATATTTACCGTTTAAGTAATCGCCGGGTGTAGTGGGTAGTGCGAAGCCTGGTACACTGGTGAATGATTATACTGAAAGAACTGTGTCAGGACTTGGGAAAGTATCGTACGGAAACCTTCTGTGGTCGTGTGGAGGTATCGATGTTAAGATAACCCAGTCCCATGAGAGCACGCTTGTAGACAAGAATAGTCTTCCTGGTCGTGTTCAACCACTCAGCCAGCACGGTATCCGGTTGCCTTATCCTATGCTTCTTGGCCTGTTGCTCGATGACCAGACGCAGCCAGAGTATGAGGGCCGACCCCAGGTCTGTGTAGGCTTCAGTCTGGAGAAACTTCACTGGTATCGTGAACACCCTGTCTGACTGGGGTTCCGTGTGCCGGGCCTCCAGGAGTTTGGTTATATCGTTGAGCGTTTGATCCAGCATCGCTTTGTTGCCGTGGTCGTAGGAAAGCAGCGGCATGAAGTCGTCCACGTTGTAATAGTATTCCGTTGCGTCAGCTTCTTCAAACAGCTTGGCGTCATCTACCGCTTCTGCTGGGCTGAAAACCACGTTCCGTTGACCACGTGGCCCACAGGAAATGAAAGACACGTTGATGGGCTTGTCGGTTTCCGATTGATGTTTCTTTGCTGAAGCCACCAGGTGCCGTAAAGAAAACCCACTGATGGACCCGATCACGTGCTTCAGCTTGTCGGCTGGGTCTTGTCCTGGCTTCATGCCGCCCAGGTAATGGACTGTGCCACCCACTTCCGCCGCTATCTTGGTGATGGCTTTTTTGCCGGTCTGGTCACAGTCATAAGCGATGATAAAGTGCTCAACACCAAGCGACCTGAAAATGCTCATCGCTTCGGCGGAGAGATATGAGCCCAACGTGGACACCACCACCGGCCTTCCCTGATCCTGAAGCAGGTGATAGAAGGCGAAATAATCGAAGATCCCTTCTACAAGAAGGACGGTCCGGTATTGCTTGATGAAGCGGTGGGCCTTGTCGATGCCGTAGAGCCAGTTTTTCGTGATAATGGCGCTCTCGCCGGCCTGTTGCTTGAGCCAGCGGATACCACGGTTGTCCGGGCGTCTGCCGATAAAGCCTATGGTCTGTGGTCAGCATTGAGGATGGGGAAAACGATTCGCCCGGCGAAATAGTCTCCATAATTCCGTGAAAATGGATCTCTGGTGGTGAAATCGATCTGCTGACGGTAATAGCCATACCCTCGGGCACCCTCGCTATTTAAGGGTGTTAAAACAATCGAGCAGATTTATTAACATTTCAATTGGTTAAGCAGCAATAAGGGCGGTTATTGTATTGAAAATGTTGTAATTTTAATGATTTCACATGATAACGACGATCC
>JABZFO010000014.1 GCA_014237405.1 Desulfosarcina sp.
CCCCATCAGCAGATTATTGAAGTTGTGGGCGATGCCTCCGGCCAGATTACCGATGGCGTCCATGCGTCGGACATGCTGTAGTTGGTATTCCAGGTCCCGCTGGTCGGTGACATCGGCGATCAGTAATATCGTCGTATCTGCCTCCGCCTTCACCGGGAAGCTGCGAATAACGATCTGACGCCCGTTGAGTTCCAGGGGGCGGGTCAGCCCAACCACCTGGGATTTTCCCGGGTCCCGGGTCATCAAGACGTCAATGCGGCTTCTGGACGCTTCGTCGAACAGCTCCCGAGGTTTGGCAGAAAGCAGGTTTTCCAAAGGGATGGCAAAGATCTTCACGGCTGCGGAGTTGGCGTAAACCACGCGTCCGGTATACACCTCCACGATTCCCTCGTTCACGCTCTCCAAAATGGTTTCCAGGTGGAGGTTACGTCCCAGCAGTTCCTTGGTCATGCGCCGGGCATATACCGGGATGCCATTGACCGAAGCAATGCCGAGAATTTCGTGCTCCGAAATCGATTTTGACGAATCGCCGGAATCGTTGATGGCCGCCAGTACATGCTTGCCCATCTGGCCGAAAGGTCCCTTGGCGATGCAGGCATTCACACCTATTTCCCTGAAGTCCAGATCCATTTCAGCCACGGCAGCAGAGATGATCACCAGGTAGCAGTTCTTCATATGCTCCATGGTTCTGATGATCTGGCACAACTTATCACCGCCGATCTTGGGAATAATCAGGTCCACGAAAACAATTTCCGGCCGGTAGGTGGTCAACAGACTCAACGCAGACAAACCGTCTTCACAGGTTTTCACCTCATGACCTTCACCATCCAACAAATTGGACAAGAATTTCAAAATCATCCGGTTGTCGTCAACCACCAGTATTTTCTTTTTCATGGGTTTTTCATCCTCTATGTATGTCGCCGGGAGCGTGAGTGATAAGGCGACGATACGACTGGAATCGGCAACCGAATTGACAGTGGCGTGCCGGAACTGCTTGATGGATATGATTTTTTCAGGTCAGCCGATTATGCACAGGCGGCCTGTGACGGTCAAGCAAATTATCGCTAAACAAAAACCGGAGTCGGCACCGGTTTTTGTTGACAGTTTTTCTCTATCCTTTTAAATATGGACCATCCTCCGAAAAAACGAAACCATGGCCGGCCCGTTTGAATCTTGCCACACAGGCATCCGGACTGACAATGCGCTCCGTAAAACCGCGAGCGATTCCCCTGCAGAAGGAAAATCGTGTTATGCAATATGATGACTCCATCGATAATTCACGGAAGTATCTGCGCCATGCCCTGGAACTGATCGGAAAACACGGACTTCCCACGGACCCGTTGAATTACTGCATCTGGTATGAGTATGCGTCAGGAAAAAATGGGGCGCTTAACGCAGCCATAGACAATCATCTGGAAAGTAAGGGTGCCTTCTCCGAAGCGATCAGTCGGCAGTTTTTCAACCAGTACATCGCCGGCGGTAAGGAGACGGTAACCACGCTGGTTAGAGAAGAGCTGAAAAAGGTCTTTGCCGCAATCATCGGCGCGATTAAAACCACCAACCAGCATTTTTCCCGGTCAGAAAACAATCTGGAAACCATCAATGAATCACTGGTGCCCAGCCTGTCTGAAGCGGATGTGGAAAGACTCGTCGATCAGATCAAACATGAAATAAAGAACCTGGAGTCCTCCAGCACCTCCTTCAAAGAACAGCTCCAGCAGGCCACTCATGAAATCGGCCAGTTGAAATCCAAGATGTCGCGTTACCGGAATGAAGCGCTCAAGGACCCGTTGACCCAAATTGACAATCGCCGAGGGTTTGATAAAAAGCTGAGGAATGCCATCGCTGAAGCCAACGCCACCGAAACTTCCCTTTGCCTGATTATGGCCGATATCGATCACTTTAAAAAGGTAAACGACACCCACGGCCATCTGGTGGGAGACAATGTGATCCGGATGGTCGCTGCCACCATCAAGGACTCCATCAAGGGAAAGGATCTGGCAGCGCGGCTGGGTGGCGAAGAATTTGCCGCTCTGCTGCCTGACACACCCTTTGATGGGGCCATGAAACTGGCAGACAACATACGCCTCACCTTTGAGCGGCTTGACTTGAAAAAGAAGAGCACCGGGGAAAGCCTGGGAAAAATCACACTCTCCTTTGGCGTGGCCACCTACAAAAAAGATGAGGTGGCCGAAGACTTCGTGCACCGGGCAGATGTGGCCCTGTACCAGTCCAAAGAAACGGGCAGGAATAAGGTAACCGGCGCAGACCTGCACCGGCCCTAATCCCTCTTCGCCCACTTATTGAGGTTGCTACCATGCGCCCACGCCTGCTGGACCACCTGGATAGTGAAATCGATATATTGAAACAAAACGGCCTGTACAAGGATGAGCGGGTGATCACCTCCGCTCAGCAGGCTACCATTACCGTTGGCAGTGGAAATTCGGTTCTCAACTTTTGCGCAAATAACTATTTAGGATTGGCCAACCATCCCCAGCTGGTGGAAAAGGCACAGGCGGCCCTTGCCACCCATGGGTTCGGTATGTCCTCGGTGCGGTTTATCTGCGGCACACACCATCTTGTACAGTTCCTGCTTTGACGCCAACGGTGGCCTTTTCGAGACTCTGCTGGATGAAAACGACGCGGTAATCAGCGATGCCCTGAACCATGCCAGCATCATCGATGGCATCCGGTTGTGTAAGGCCAAACGCTTTCGCTACAAAAACAACGATATGGCCGACCTGGAACAACAACTCAAAGCGGCCTCCGGCTGCCGGTTCCGCCTCATCGCCACCGACGGGGTCTTCTCCATGGACGGCATCATTGCCAATCTGAAAGGCATCTGCGATCTGGCGGACCGTTACGATGCCCTGGTGATGGTGGACGACTCCCATGCGGTGGGATTTGTGGGTGATCACGGCCGGGGTACACCGGAATACTGCGGCGTGTCAGGCCGGGTGGATATCATCACCGGCACCCTGGGCAAGGCGCTCGGCGGCGCTTCTGGCGGATACACATCCGGCCGGAAAGAGATCGTCGCCTGGCTGCGGCAACGCTCCCGGCCCTACCTGTTTTCCAACTCCCTGGCGCCGGTCATCACCGCCACCTCCATCGCCGTGCTGGACCTGCTTCAGGAAAGTTCGGACCTGCTGAACCGACTGAAGGAAAACAGCCGCTATTTTCGGCAAAATATGGAAGCGGCGGGGTTCAATCTGGTACCTGGCCACCATCCCATCATCCCGGTGATGCTGGGAGACGCGGTGCTGGCTCAGAAAATGGCGGCCCGGATGCTGGAGGAGGGCATCTACGTGGTGGGGTTCAGCTTCCCGGTGGTGCCCAAAGGCCAGGCCCGCATCCGCACCCAGATATCCGCCGCCCACACGCGTGAGCACCTGGACCGTGCCATCGACGCCTTTATCAAGGTGGGAAAAGAACTTGACGTCATCCATTAGGACAGAAAGGCTGGTAATCGTATGGAATCCATGAAAGCCATTGTCAAACTGAAACCCGAACCCGGTATCTGGATGGACCAGGTGTCCTTTCCGAGCATCGGCCACAATGACGTGCTGATCAAAGTGCTCAAGACCGCCATTTGCGGGACTGATGTCCATATCTACAACTGGGATGAATGGTCCCGGAAAACCATTCCCACACCCATGACCATCGGCCATGAATTTGTGGGTATCATTACCGAAATCGGCAGCGAAGTCCGAGGCCTGAAAGAGGGGGATCGGGTGTCGGCCGAAGGCCACATCACCTGCGGTCACTGCCGCAACTGCCGAGCCGGCAAGCGCCACCTGTGCCGCAACACCATTGGCGTGGGGGTCAACCGGCCCGGATGTTTTGCCGAATATATCAGTGTGCCGGCGTCCAATGTCTTTAGAGTGCCGGACATGATCAGCGACGATATTGCCGCCATCTTGGACCCTTTTGGCAATGCCGCCCACACGGCCCTCTCCTTCGATCTGGTTGGTGAAGATATACTGATCACCGGTGCCGGCCCCATCGGCATCATGGCTGTGGCCATAGCCCGCCATGTGGGTGCCAGGTATGTGGTGATCACCGATGTCAACGACTATCGACTGGAGATTGCCGCCCGGTTGGGGGCAACAGCAGCCATCAATGTGACGAAAACGTCCATCTCCGACACGGTAAAGCAGCTGGGCATGAAAGAGGGGTTTGATGTGGGGCTGGAGATGTCCGGCAATATACAGGCCTTCAGGGATATGCTCCAGTCCATGAACTACGGCGGACAGGTGGCCATTCTGGGAATTCCGTCTGGTGAGGTGTCCCTGGATTTAACCCAGATTATCTTCAAAGGGCTGAAGATCAAAGGTATCTACGGCCGTGAAATGTTCGAAACCTGGTACAAAATGACCAGTATGCTCCAGAGCCACCTGGACATAGCACCGGTGATCACCCACCGGCTCAGTGTGGACGACTTTCAGCAGGCCTTCGACGTGATGCGCTCCGGCCAATCAGGCAAGGTGATTATGGACTGGGCATAGTTGGTGCCCGTCCACAAATGGCATCTTTTGGCCCAGGCCGGTGTTCTCACGCTTTTGAAATCCTCGACGTAGCGCTCGCCTCCGGTTCCAAAACCGTTGCGGCCTTGGCCTGAACCCAAATCTACCCTTTGTGGACGGGCACCTATTGGGTGGATTAGACTGAGCGGATAGGATCTCAACTCAACAAACCGATTATCCCTTCAACCTGAACACCTGCATGTACACCTCACTCCCCGTGTCTGAACACCCCATGTTCCAGAAAGTAGGCGGTCTGGGCAATGACCTGCGGATCGTTCATGATAAAGCCATGGCTCTTGTGAACCACTATAAAATCGGCCATCTCTGCCAACCGGGCCCGCTCCACAGACACTTTGCCATCGTCCGGTCCCGGCACCCGGGAGGAAAACCAGGGTTCCAGTGTGCTGTCTCCGGTGATGATCCCCACCGGCACATCCACCGGCCCCAGGCGATTGGGAACTGAGTCTGCCGCCGTTCCCAGCTGCTGGCCCGCCGGCCCCATGATCCAGCGGTAGAGAGAAATATCCTTCAGCATATCGGCGATCTCGCTTCCCTGATTGGGCGGACTGAGCATCACCACCCGGCTGCCCGACGGCAGACGATGGGCTTGCAGGTATTGCCGGACAAGAATTCCCCCCAGGGAATGGGTGACAAAATGAATGGGCGTCGATGGACTTTCCAATCGACAGTGTTGGACCGTTTCAGCGACAATGCCCCCGCTTATCGCTTCGATACTGGCCGTGGTGGACGGGTAATCCAGATTGACGACCCGGTATCCCTTTTCCGTCAGATGCCGGGCCATCTTTTCCATCGAGCGGTGCGTACGCCCCATGCCGTGAAGGAGGACGACCCAGGCGCTCTGTTTTTCCCCGAAGGCCGTCACTTGTTTATCAAGCGAATTACCCATCACCACCGCGCCTGTGCATAAGGCACACAATGTAACCGACATTCTGACCAGTAATTTTACCCATCTTCGATTTTCTATCATTTTCGACTTCCGCGAAGCGCCATGACCTTTTTCCGCAGGCCGGCTGCCGTCACATGCGCCGGTAGGAGCGGCGGAAAAGGGTTAAACAGTGGACAGGCTATCGGTCAAAGTTTTTTCATGAAATTGGCTAATAATTTATTTTTTCCTCGGGCCGAACAGTTGAAAAAAGTTTTTCCACTGTTGCATGAACGTGCTTTCATGCCCATCATAATAGGATCAAAACCACAGGAGTGAAAAAATGGCCCGAAACGGCAGACTGCTGTTTAAAATTTATGGGGGCATCTCATTTGCGTTGATGGCCCTTGGTTTTGCCGGTCTGTTCAGCCGGACAGTGGGCTTTCGCATTCCCATCGTGTCCACGGAGATTATCCCCGCACTTCACCGGCATGCCGTATGGGGAGAAACATTGAGAGGGCGGGCCATATTGCTGCGCGGGGAAGACTGGTTTTTTCTGATCATGGTCGGGCTGGTTATTCTTTTGGGAATCTTAACGGCCGTTCTAAATAAATTGCTACAAGCTGCCTCAGGAAAGTAAAGATCCTGGCCCATCAAAGATCCCGCTATGCGGGGGAGGACCAGGTTTTCAATGTAAAAATAAAACGGACGGGAAACATCGGCCCACGTCCGTTTTTCGTTGCTGAACGGTACTGCCCTAACCTTTAATCACCCGGGGCGTCAGCATCTGGTGCTGGGGGCAGATGGATTTGGGGTTCTGGTAGACGCAGCCTGCAAAGGCGGCAAGGTATCGCCTGATTTCCGACATCTTGATCACCTCATCCACAAAACCCTTTTGGGCACAGTAGACCGGCCGTGAATAGTCGTAGTATTCCTGGGCCATCTGGTTCATCTTATCGATAACCGGCTGCAGGGGTTTCCCGGCATTCTTCTCCTTGACCAGCCGTCGTGAAAAGCTGGCTGCGGCCGCCGTCTCCCCGTGCATCACGTATATTTCCGTCGTGGGTACCCCCAGGGTCAGTGCGTTGTGTCGGTTGGCCGTAGGTCCGCCCATGACATAGTGGGCAGCGGCAGTGCCTTTGCGCAGCACCACCAGCAGTTGGGGAACATCGGTGGACTGAATCGAGTAGATCAGGGACTGACCCAGGCCCAGCAATTCGGCCTTTTCGGCGATGTCGCCCACGTCGATGCCGGAGGTGTCCTGGAACCAGATGATGGGCACCCGGTCGCGGCCGCACAGGGTGACGAACTCGTTCATCTTGATCAGGCCCTGACGGTAGAGCTTACCGCCGATTCCGGGATAATCGGCGTATTCGGGATATCCTTCTCCCAGCCACCCCTGGCGGTTGCCGATCACACCCATCAGATAACCATCGATTTTAACCAGACCGGTGTAGATTTCCGGACCGTATCCGGGCTTGAATTCGAGATGTTCGCTGCCGTCCACAATACGGGCCAGCACCTGGTCGAAATCATAGATCTGCTTCTGGTTAAAGGGAACCAGACTGTATATGTCTTCGGCCGGAAAAAGCGGCGCTTTGGGTTCGGCCACCCGAAAAAACTTGGGATTGTACGCCGGAATGTCCTTCATGTAATCCTTGACCCCGTCGAGCACCTGGGTCTCTTCCTCATAAACATACCGGAAAAAACCGGTGCCATCGTAATGGACATCCACGGATCCCGGCGGTTTGGCCTTATACTGCTTGGCCGTATTGATCAGGGCTTCTGCCCCCTCTTCGTCAAAATACCCTTTGGGTGACATCCCGCTGAGGATGCCGCCGCCGCCCACGGCAATATTGCAGTTCTTGTGGGCAAACAGGACCGTTGGTGTCGGAAGAAGGCGGTGCCGCCGCCGCGGCGGTCGGCGTAGAATTTCTCCTGCTCCGTCAGTTTAACCCCGCTGCAGTTGACCAGCCAGACCAGGGGGATGTTCAATCGCTTGGAAAGATTGGTGACCCGCAGGATATTTTCGTATTGCCCCGGCAGCCAGGCTCCGGCCATCACCTTGTTGTCGAAGCCGATGATCACTGCCCATTTTCCGGAAATTTTGCCGAGACCGTCCACCACATTGGTGGTGCCCTCTTCGTTATCTTCCGGGTTGTATAGGGTATGCAGGGGAGACCAGGTACCGGGGTCCACCAGATAGTTAAGCCGCTGCCATACCGTCATCTGGCCACGCGCATTAATTTGTTCCTCCGTGAAACCGGCCTGTTTGACCTTTTCCACTTCCTTTTTCAGCTGATCTTCGATTTCCCTGATCTGCTTGACATTCTCTTCGGCGCTCTTGATCTGTCCGGCATTCATTTCTCGGCCGAAAGCCGGCATTTTCTCGAAATACGGTTTCATGGTTTCACTCCCGAATCGGTTTTAATGGTTTATCCATTATTCAGCGATGGGCCACTCGCCCTTCTCTTTCAATACGTCTCTGAGCACCTTTAAAGCGGTGTTCACTGTTGGGATGCCACCATAGGTAAAGGTCTGGAAAATCACCTCGGCAATTTCCTGCGGTGTGCAGCCCACATTCAGTGCGGCCTGAATGTGAAGCTTGAGCTCATCCGGACGTGACAGGACGGTCAGTACGGCCACCGTCACCAGCTGCCGCGTAGGATGGGAAATCTTCTCCCGGGCATACAATTTGCCTGTAATGAACAGAGACAGATCTTTTCCCAAATCCTTATCAAAGGCCCGCCATAATTCGAAAGGTTTTTCACCCGCGACATTTTTAAAGTAGAGGGCGCCTGTCGTTTTGGTTTTTTCGACAATATCGTCACTCATTGACGCACTCCTTGGCTATCGATTGGCCTTGCGGTGCCCCAGCTGGTCCAGGGCGATGAATGAGTCGTTTTTGGGATCAGGATAGACTTGAAGAGAGCCGCTGTTTCGTCACGCAAAACAGCGTTTTGAGCGTTTTGTGTATAGCAAACTATGACCATTGATACAAGAAATTTAGGGCGGCGGAAACAGTAAATTATTCGAAGGCTTTCTTGCGTCTGGGGAAAGTCATGAGCTTTATTCGAACCCCATCATCCTGGGGAACCACAACACCACATCGGGAAAGAAAGTCATCAACAGGAGAACAAGGATCTGAATGACAATAAAGGGCATCACCGCCTTGGATACATAGACCAGATCCCGGTTGGCGATAGCCCCGGTGATGTATAAACTGACCCCCATGGGCGGTGTGCAATAGCCGATGGCCAGATTCACCGTCATGATCAGCCCGAAATGCATCCAGTTGATGTCGAATGCATCCAGCATGGGCAGGAATACAGGGCCAAGGATCATGGTGGCCGAGATGATGTCCATGAACATGCCCACGACCAGCAGCAGTGCGTTCATGGCAAGCAGGAAGATTGCCGGCGATGTAATGGCGGAAAGGACGGTTTCTGTGATTCGGCCTGGAATGTCTTCCAGGGTCAGCAGGCGACCAAAGCAGGTGGCACCGGCCACGATGATCAGCAGCGTGGCCGATGTGACCGCCGAATTGACGGTAATCTGTTTGACCTGGCTGAATTTCATGGACTTATGGATCAACAGTTCCACGATGAAGGCGTAGACACAGGCCACCACCGCCGCCTCGTTGGCGGTGAAGACACCGGAAAAAATAATCGGCATGCGTACAATCTCTTTTTTATTTCTGAAAAAGAGATAGGAATAGAGGCACGTCAGAAACATGATCAGCATACCGGGTATAAATCCGGTAAGGAACAGCCCCTCGAGGGATACGTTGCTGATCATGGAATAGAGGATCATGCCGATGCTCGGTGGTATGATCACGCCCAGGTTCGGTGATGTGGTCATCAGTCCCAGCGTGTATTTTTCAGGGTAACCATTGTCCAGCAGAGCGGGAATCATGAATCCGCCCAGCGCCACGACTGTGGCGACGGTTGAACCTGAAATGGCGCCGAACAGCCCACAGGCCAGCACACCAGCCATTCCCAGCCCCCCCGGCAGCCAGCTGACCAGCGCGTTGGCCATTTTGATCAGTTTTTCGACAATGGAACCAGCGGTCATGATATTTCCACACAAGATAAAGAACAATACCACCACCAGGGCAAAATTATCCATGCTTCGAAATATCGATTGAAACAGCAAAAGCAGGGGAAGGTCAGTAAAGAAGAGAAATCCGAGAACGGCGGTAAAGAACAGGCACATGAAGACAGGGATATAGGTGGCCATGCACCCCAGCAGGATCAACAGGATGATAGTGTCGCTCAACTCCATAAACGGTGATCTCCTTGTCTTTCAATTCCTGTCGTTTCAGGCATTTTCGGCATCGGCTTTGGACTGGGTAAAATCCTGGTACATGACCTGGACGGTTCGCATAAACATTAAAACACCGGTCAATGGCAAAATTACATACAGATAGGCCAGTGGAATCTGCAGAATGACCGTCTTTTGGAATGTACGGGCCTGCAGTGCAACCATTTGCCATCCATAGACCATCATCATCACTGAAAAGACGAGCATAACCAGGTTGCTGAAGTATGTCAGTGGGGTCTTCAGTTTGGGAATCAGCTGAACCGATGCGTCGATCTTGATCATGGATCGGTTCTTCACTGCCGAACAACATCCGATAAAGGTGGTGTAGATAATCACCTCGCGCACAAGTTCTTCAGACCATGCCAGGGTATAATTAAACCCGTATCGAAGCACCACATTGAAAAAAAGGGCGACCAGCGCCACCATGACGCTGATAAACAGCGTCCAATCTTCAAAAAAAGACAGCGCCTTATCCAACGCGCTAAGCATTTTTCCAGTCATCCAAATGCCTTTTTAATGGTGTGATAGACAAAAGGGGGTTTCATCATTAGAAACCCCCTTTTGTCAAGATGTGATTGGAGTCACTTATTTCGAGTAGCCAATGAAGTCCTGAACCTCTTTCAGATAGCTGGCTGGCCGATAGGTGTCGCCGGGATAAAGTTTATTAATTTCACCTGCATACTTCACGTGAGCGACATCGCCTCTGCTCTTTATCCAGGCCAGATCCTCATCCGACAAGGTGTAAAACAAAATTCCGGCTTTGGAAGCCTTGGCGATTTGAACAGCCTCCTGAATCTTGGATTCCTCTCGGATTTTGGCACAAACATCGTGGACGACCGCTTTAAAGGTCTGTTGCAGATCCGCCGGAAGACTGTTCACCCAGGCCTTGTTAAAAATCCAAATAAACAAGCCTTGGGCATAATCCAGGTAGGTGTAGTATTTACACACTTCAAATTTTTTAGTGATGTTGCAGACTGTGGGTGTGTGATCCAGTCCGGTAATCACCCCCTGCTTCAAGGCAACAGGCACGTCCGGCCATGGCATGACCACTGGGTTGAATCCGCACTCTTTGTAAAATAGCTGGTTCACTGCAGCCTCTGCAGTGCGGAATTTGATTTTTTTCGCTTCCTTGAGGTTAGTGACGGGAGTGGTCGTGGCCCAGCCATAATTTCCATAGCCGGTGATATCCAACCCCATGATTCCCTGATGGTCCATGGCCATCATGTAATGGTCAAACAGTTTACCGGACCCAATAAATTTGTCTAATTTGTCAAACGAGTTGACGAGAAACGGCAGATTGATCAAACCGAATCGCGGGCCCATGTTCGTGGCAGCCACTGAACTGACGCCCATCCCTTGAATGGCACCCATTTGCAACTGGTTGAGCACCTCGACTTCGCCGCCGAGCATGGAAAACGGTTTGTAATCAAGATAGATCTGGCCGTTGGTGCGTTTCCACAGTTCGTCACGGATGGCAAAACCGGCGTAAACGCCTTTAATCACAGGATGCGACACGTTGGAAACGATGCATTTATATTTTGCACCGGATGAGTCAAAACTCGGTTTCCATGCATCTAGAGAAGGTTTCTTTGCAAATCCAGGACTGAACCACAAACCAATAATCACCAGCGCCACACATACAATCTTGACTTTTCTGATACAAATCATCCGTCCCCTCCTTTTGGTCCCCCGCTGTTAAAAAAAACGACCTATGACAAGCTACATATCAGCTATTAAACAGCTACTATTTTTTTAAGTCAAGGGAAATTATTAAAGGTGGTTCATCAAAAGAAAGGCCCTGCTGTTGCAGGGCCTTTGGGGGCAAAGATGAAGATGGGGGGACACTTATTTGTCGGTTTCGGCTGAATCCGTTGGTGCCTTACCATCTTTTTCGGGTGAGGCATCCTCCTCGGATGCGTCCGATTCAGCTTCATTCGCTGCGGCTTCAACGTCAGCAGTTTCCAACGCGGTATCTGCTTCAACCGGCTCCGGGCTATCGGCAGCCGCTGCGTCAGCCTCTACCGCCTTGGTTTCAGAAGGGACTGGTTTTTCCTCGGCTCTGGGCTTGGTCTTTTTTGTCTTGGTCGGCTTCGTACCATCCGAACTGAGCAGTTCGACAAGGGTAAGAGGTGCTGCATCGCCAGGTCGGCGGCCGATTTTAACAATCCGCGTGTAGCCGCCGTTGATTGATCCGAACCGCTCAGGCGCCTCTTCGAAAATCTTGTGAACCACATCTTTTTCACGAACGATGGACATGGCCAGCCGTCTTTTTAATGCGGTCGTACTTGAGCAGCGAGGTCACCATATTTCTGAACATCGCCTGTCTGTGGCTCGTGGTTCGATTGAGTTTTACACCGCTTTTTCTATGTCTCATCGGAACAATTACTCCCCTTCTTCGACAGATTCTTCAGGCGGGACAAAGCTGTCGAGCTTCATTCCCAACGAGAGACCCATTTCCGACAGCACTTCTTTAATTTCATTAAGTGATTTTCGGCCGAAATTTTTGGTTTTGAGCATCTCTGTCTCGGTTTTCTGAACCAGCTGGTAGATTTTCAAGATTTCCGCATTCTTGAGGCAATTGGCGCTTCTCACCGATAGCTCGAGTTCCTCGACGCTTCGATAAAGATTATCGTTGAATGCCGGCTTTTCCTGCTGATCATCACCGGCATCATGCTGAGGCTCGGCATTTTCATCGAAATTGATGAAAATACTTAGCTGCTCTTTAAGAATTTTTGAACTAAAAGCAACGGCGTCTTCAGGAGATACACTGCCATCGGTCCATACTTCCAGTGTAAGCTTGTCATAATCGGTGCGTTGCCCAACCCGCGCATTGCCGACCACGTAATTGACCCGTTTAATCGGCGAAAATACCGCGTCAATGGGAATCGTACTGATTGGCGCATCCTCATCCTTGTTCGCCTCGGCAAGAGCATAGCCTTTGCCCGCTTTGACCACCATGGCCGCTTTAAACCTGCCTTCACCGGTAAGGGTGGCAATATGCTGTTCGGGATTCAAGACATCGACGTGCCCGTCATCGCTGGTAATGGCCCCTGCAGTGACAGGTCCTTCACCGGAAGCGTCAATCCGGATGGTTCGAGGGGTAGCGTCATCCATTTTCAGGCGAACCTCTTTGAGGTTCAATATAATTTCCGAAACGTCTTCAATCACACCGGGAATAACACTGAACTCATGTTCTACTGACTCGAACCGGACTGACACGATGGCAGCACCATATAGAGAAGAGAGAATCGTTCTTCTCAAAGAGTTCCCTAAAGTTATGCCGAACCCCCTTTCCAACGGCTCGCATACGAATTTTCCGTATGCTGCTGTGCTGCTGACGCGAACGTTGTCAGACTTAATCATTTCACGCCAGTTCATGTACATAAGTTCGTTTTTAACCATTACATTTTCTCCAAAATGATTTAATAATCAATGCCGTGTTGCTTTCTCAGCTAGATTCGTGCTCGATTGTCAATCGACGGTGTTACTTGGAGTAGAGCTCGACAATGAGTTGTTCCTGCATCGGCAGAGTAAGGTCTTCGCGAACTGGGAAGCTTTTGATTTCGCCTTTTAATTTCTCTTTTTCGACGGCGATCCACTGTGGCAGTCCTCTTCGAATCACTGCATCCAGAGAATCGATGATGGCTTGAACGTTCCTGCTCTTTTCAGCAACCTCTACCGTATCACCGACATCAACCAGGTAGGAGGGAATATTGACGCGTTTGCCGTTGACCATAAAGTGGTTATGTCTGACAAAATGACGGCCCTGTGTTCTGGAGTTAGTAAAACCAAGCCGATACACCACGTTATCCAGACGGCGTTCGAGAAGGACCAGCAGGTTAGTACCAGTGATACCCCTTTGCCGGTCGGCTTTTTCGAAAAACAGCCGGAACTGCTTTTCAGAAAGACCATAGGTGTTCTTAACCTTCTGCTTTTCGCGGAGCTGAATGCCGTAGTCCGAGGGTTTACCTCGCCGCCGCTGTCCATGCTGACCGGGAGCGTATCCTCTCCGATCAAATGCACATTTATCAGAATAGCAGCGATCTCCCTTTAAAAACAATTTCATATTTTCACGTCGGCATATTCTGCAGACGGATCCTCTATATCGTGCCAATTCGTCCTCCTTTTGAATCAGACCAAAGCGCGGCGCGTTTCTTTTATGTTACATCGGCGACAAGCCGATTACACCCGTCTTCTCTTGGGCGGCCGGCAACCATTGTGGGGAATAGGGGTGACATCCTTGATCATAACGACGTTAAAACCCGCGGCCTGAAGGGCACGAAGTGCAGATTCCCGGCCAGCACCCGGACCCTTCACATATACTTCAACACTTTTCATCCCATGCTCCATTGCTTTTTTGGCAGCATCCTCAGCAGTCAGCTGAGCGGCGAAAGGAGTACTCTTACGCGATCCTTTGAAGCCATGGACACCTGAACTGGACCACGCAACCACGTTTCCAATGGAGTCGGTGATCGTAACGATGGTGTTGTTAAACGTGGACTGAATATGAACAACCCCACTAGAGATGTTCTTTCTTTCCTTTTTTTTGGTCTTGGTTTTTCTCGGCATTTAATTATTCCTGACAGATAATGGATTACTTTTTTGCGGAGCCCTTCTTCTTAATTGCAGACCGTTTGGGGCCTTTTCTTGTCCTGGCGTTGGTGCTGGTCCGCTGACCATGTACCGGCAGGGATCGCCTATGTCTGAGTCCGCGATAACAACCCAGGTCCATAAGCCTTTTGATGTTCATGGATACTTCGGTTCGAAGTTCCCCTTCCACCTTTTGTTCGTTATCGATTACCTTACGAATGCTGTTGATCTCAGCCTCGGAAAGATCGTCTGTACTGGTATTCGGATCAATTTTAAGTTTACTCAGGATCCGATTGGAAGAGGTTCTTCCAATACCATAAATATAGGTCAGACCGATTTCTATCCGTTTACGCCTAGGTAAGTCTACACCAGCGATTCTTGCCAAAGCTCAACCTCCTCTAACCTTGCCTCTGTTTGTGTCTTTTGTTCTCACAGATAACCCGAACGGTTCCTTTTCGCTTGATGATTTTGCATTTGCTGCAAATCTTCCTAACGGATGCTCTGACCTTCATTATTGACTCCTTCGTACCGTGGGCAAAATGCAATCATTGCGGTTGCTGCTTCCCGTTCCCGGAATGCGGTTCTTTGTCTTCTATTTTGACCGGTAGGTAATTCGTCCTCGTGTCAGGTCATAGGGAGAAAGCTCCACCGTGACCTTGTCTCCGGGTAAAATTTTAATGAAATGCATTCTCATTTTTCCGGAGATGTGTGCCAGGACCTGGTGTTTGTTTTCCAGCTCGACCTTGAACATCGCGTTCGGCAAAGTCTCTAAAACGATGCCTTCAACTTTGATGGCCTCTTCCTTGGGCATTCCAATCTCCTGCGTTGCGTGTTGGTTTTGTTGATAAAATAGTATTTCGTATCACATCATCGGCATTGTGCCCGTCATCGCCTTCCCCGAATACCACCCTTTTTTAGAAATCCTTCGTAATGCCGGGTGAGCATGTGCGATTCAATCTGAGCCACCGTGTCAATCGCCACACCCACCACGATCAACAGGGCCGTTCCGCCAAAATAGAAGGGAACATTAAAACGCGAGATCAAAATAGAAGGGAGCACGCATACCGCCGACACATAAATGGCACCCCCAAGGGTAATTCGCGTCAGTACCCGGTCAATATAGTCGGCCGTTCTTTTTCCCGGCCGAATGCCGGGAATATAACCACCGTTTTTTTTCATGTTGTCGGCCACATCAACGGGATTAAACGTCACTGCCGTATAGAAGTAACAGAAAAAGAAAATAAATCCGACATAGAGCAGTTCGTAAAACAGGTTGCCAGGCCGCATCGCATCGGCGACGGACTTCATCCAGGGGATCGTAATGAAACTGGCAATGGTTGCCGGAAACATGATGATCGAAGATGCAAAGATCGGCGGAATAACCCCTGACGTGTTGATTTTGAGCGGCAAATGCGTGCTCTGTCCACCATACATGCGTCGGCCGACCACACGTTTGGCGTACTGGACCGGGATGCGCCGCTGCCCCTGCTCCACAAAAATAATGAAGCCGACGACGAGGACCATGAGCACCATAAGGATGACGAGGAGGAAAATGTTCATTTCACCGGTGGACATCAACCGAAAGGTGTTCATGATCGCTGCGGGCAGCCGCGCGACAATACCCGCAAAGATGATCAGCGATATCCCATTGCCGATTCCCCGTTCGGTAATCTGTTCACCGAGCCACATGATGAATGCGGTTCCGGCGGTCAGCGTCAGTACCGTCATCAGCCTGAAGCCCCAACCGGGAACCATCACGATGGGGGCGCCGCCTGGTGATGTCATACTTTCCAGCCCGATGCTGATGCCGAGCCCCTGGATAATACTCAGCACCACCGTGCCGTAGCGGGTGTACTGGGTAATTTTTTTTCTGCCCTGTTCGCCTTCATTTTTTAACCGCTCGAGGTGGGGGATCACCACTGTCAGCAGCTGCAGGATAATCGAGGCACTGATGTAGGGCATGATACCCAGGGCGAATACGGAAAGCTGCTCTAGTGCTCCGCCGGAAAACATGTTAAAGATACCGAAGATGGTTCCTTCCATTTTTGCAAAAAATGAGGCCAGGGCGACGGTATCGATTCCGGGCGTCGGCACGTGAACACCGACTCTGTATACGAAAAGCAGCGCCAGCGTATACAGAATGCGTTTTTTGAGTTCGGGGATCTTGAAGATATTTCCGAATCCGCTGCCAACCATGTTCAGATGACCTCAATCTTTCCGCCAGCGGCCTCGATTTTTTGTCTGGCACTTTCGCTGAGTTTGTTGATCCGAACCGTAACGGGAACCTGAACCTCCCCTTTCCCCAGCATTTTAATGCCGTCTCGATCGCCTTTCACAAGGCCGCTTTTGATCAACGCCACTTCGTCAACCACCGACTGGGCCTCAAACCGGTTCAGATCCTGAACGTTGACGATGGCGAAAACCTTTTTGAAATGGTTTTTAAACCCTCTTTTAGGCAGTCGCCGGTGAATCGGCATCTGGCCGCCCTCGTATCCGGGCCGGACGCCACCGCCGGAACGGCAATTTTGTCCTTTATTTCCTCTACCAGCCGTTTTTCCGGAACCCGAGCCTACCCCGCGACCGAGGCGTTTCCTTGTTTTTCTCTGACCCTTTTCAGGGGCCAAATCGCTGAGTTTCATCGATTATTTCTCCTCGGCAACCACCAGGTGGGATACCTTTTGGACCATTCCTCTCACGGAAGGGGTATTTTGCAGTTCAACGGTGCGATTAAGCTTGGTAAGGCCCATTCCCCGAAGGACCTTCCGGTGCTTTTCGGGCCGTCCGATCATGCTTTTTACCAACGTGATTTTCAGCATTCCACTCATCGTTCGTTTTCCTTATTTCAAATCTTGGACCTTGAGTCCACGTCTGGCGGCTACCGACTCGATACTCTCCAGCTGTTTCAGACCATCAACGGTGGCCTTGACCACATTGTGAGGATTATTTGTTCCCATGCATTTGGTAAGGATGTTCTGGACACCCACAGCTTCGAGCACGGCACGGACAGCGCCTCCGGCGATGACACCGGTACCCTCTGAAGCGGGTTTCAACATCACGCGGCCCGCCCCGTATTTACCCACAACCTTAAAGGGGACGGTTCCTTCGGTCAACGGAACCTTGACCATGGTCTTTTTGGCCTTTTCAACGCCTTTTCTTATGGCTTCGGGGACTTCACCTGCTTTCCCGAGACCGTATCCGACACTTCCCTCACCGTCTCCAACGACGACAATGGCGCTGAAGCTGAAGCGACGACCGCCTTTGACCACTTTAGCCACGCGGTTGATGTGAACGACTTTATCGATCAGTTGATTTTCTTCTGTATCTTGCTTGAACAAGGGTCTGCCTCCTTAACTGATGTCTGCTAAAAATCCAACCCCGTTTCCCGGGCTCCGTCGGAAAAGGCTTTGATGCGGCCATGATACAGGAAACCATTACGATCGAAGACGACCTTTTTAACGCCCTTATCCATGGCCCGCTGTGCAAGCAGTTTCCCGGTAAAAACCGCCTTGGCGACTTTGCTGTCGAACTTGGGCTGATCCTTAACCGCTTTTTCGTTGCTGCAGGCAGCCACGATGGTTCTGCCGGTGGTGTCATCGACAATCTGGCCATAAATGTGTTTGGCACTTCTAAAAACGGTTAGCCTGGGTCTTTCCACCGTCCTGATGATTTTTTTGCTGATTCTTTTTTTACGTTTCAGCCAAATTCTCTTCTTTTCGTTTATTGAACCCATTTTCCATTCCTTTAATAGCCGCTGTGCATCAGCTGGTCCCGTAAGGCAACGCTACGCTGTCGGATGCTACTTGGTGCCGGTTTTTCCAGCTTTCCGCTGGATGTACTCTTCGGCGTATTTGATACCCTTGCCCTTGTATGGCTCCGGCTTTCTCAGTTTTCGTATCGACGCAGCGGTCTGTCCCACTTTTTCCTTGTCGATGCCGGTTAGTTTGATCACGTTGTTTCTGTCAACCGCGGCACTGATGCCTTCAGGCAGCGGGAAGTCAATGGGATGGGAGTATCCCAGGTTCAAAATGATGGAGTTTCCCTTCATTTCCGCCCGGTACCCAATGCCATTGACCACTAACGTTCTCTCGAATCCTTTACTGACGCCATCAATCATGTTTGCCACAAGGCTGCGGGTCAGCCCCTGAAGAGAACGGGTTTTCCGATCTTCCTGATCGATGGTCACCAAGATCGTGTTGTCCTTAATCGCCAGGTCAACCGCAGGGTGGATGGTTCGGGTCAGGGTCCCCTTTTCCCCCTTGACCACCAGCTCGTGTTCTTTATACTCGATACTGGCCTTTTCTGGGATTTCGATGACTTTCTTGCCTACTCGAGACATTTAACGCACCTCATGTTTACATCCTGTCAACAGCCAGGTTTAGTTCCGGAACCGGGACCTCTTTCGTCCCTTTGATTTGGCATTTTACCAGAGGGTACAAAGCACTTCGCCGCCGATGTTTTTCTCCCTTGCCGCCTTGTCCGTCATCACTCCCTGGGAGGTAGACATGACCGCGATTCCCATTCCGTTGTAAACGGGTTTCACGGATTTGGCGTTAAGATAGGTCCGCCGACTGGGTTTACTGATCCGTACAATGTCAATGATGGTGTGTTTCTGGGCCCCCGTGTACTTGAGATAGACGCGGAGGATACCTTGTTTTCCATCATTGATGAACTTGTAGTTACGGATATAGCCCGATTCTTTAAGAACCTTGGCGATCTCTGTTTTTGTCTTTGATCCGGGAATGTCAACACTGTTGTGTTTCGCCTTCCCGGCGTTCCTGATGCGGGTTAACATATCGGCAATCGGATCGCTCATCGCTGTTTCCTACTCTAAATGGTTAGTCAATTTTTTTAATTGGTGATTACCAACTGGACTTTACGACGCCCGGGAGTCTGCCCTGGGAAGCCATGTTTCGGAAGCAGATACGGCAGATGCCAAACTTTCTGATGAAGCCCCGAGGTCTTCCGCATATGGGGCACCGGTTGTAAGCCCTTACGCTGAACTTCGGTTTCCTTTTTACCTTTTCTCTGAGTGATGTCTTCGCCAATGCTTTCTCCTTGTAACCACCAGGCTTAATTAATTCTTGAAAGGCATCCCCATCAATTTGAGGAGTTCTTTTCCCTCTTCATTCCTTTTGGCCGTCGTCACAATGCTGATATTCAAGCCTTTGATTTTGTCAATTTTATCATAGTCGATTTCAGGAAATATCAGCTGCTCTTTGACACCGAGCGAATAATTTCCAGCACCGTCAAAGGCTTTACCAGAGATGCCTCTGAAATCCCTGACGCGTGGCAACGCCACGTTGACCAGCTTGTTGAGAAAATCGTACATCCGGTTCTTGCGGAGCGTGACCATGCAGCCAATCGGCATCCCTTCACGCAGCTTGAAAGCGGCAATTGACTTTTTGGCCCGTGTGACCACCGGCTGCTGCCCGGATATCTGTTTGAGTTCCTCGACGGCCGAATCGATGATTTTGATATTGTGGATCGCCTCTCCCAGCCCCATGTTGAGCACAATCTTTTCTATTTTGGGAATCTGCATGGAGTTGGTGTAATTGAACTTTTCTTTCAGTTTCGGCACCACCGTCTCATTATAGTATGTTTTGAGCTGTGACATATTATTCCTCCGAGAGCCTCCCGTTTAGCCGGCCCTATGCATCTATAATTTCACTGCATTTTCTGCAGATACGGACCGTTTTGCCATCGTCCAGGGTTTTGGTTTTCACCCGCACGGGTTCAATGCACTTGTTGCACATCAACATGACATTGGACCAGTGAATCGGTGCTTCGCTCTCGAGGATCCCGCCTTGTCTATTCTGAGCGTTAGGCTTCGTGTGCCGTTTCACGATATTGATATTCTCGATAAGGAGACGGTTCTTTTTCCCGATGATCTTGAGGACCTTGCCGACCTTGCCTTTGTCTTTGCCGGCAAGAATCTTCACCTTGTCATCTTTTTTTATTTTGATTGAATTTCTGATCATTTCGTTTTCTCCACGAAGCGGGGCTTTTAATTAAAGCACCTCGGGTGCAAGTGATACGATTTTCATAAATCGTTTCGCACGAAGCTCTCGGGCAACAGGCCCGAAAATGCGGGTACCAAGAGGTTCACGCTGGCTGTTGATCAGCACGGCGGAGTTGTCGTCGAAACGGATATACGACCCATCGGGCCGGCGAATCTCTTTTTTGGTCCTGACCACGACTGCCTTTAGGACATCGCCCTTTTTAACCTTGGCGTTGGGAATGGCTTCTTTTACCGTAACCACGATGATGTCACCGATGCCAGCATACCGTCTTTTGGATCCCCCCAAGACTTTAATGCAGTACACTAAACGTGCACCTGAGTTGTCCGCCACCGTTAGTTTTGTTTCGGCCTGAATCATGTTTATCGTCCTTTATCACTATACCGCTTTTTCGAGAATGTCGGTAACGCGCCACCGTTTAAGCTTGCTGATGGGTCGAGATTCAGTAATCAACACCTTGTCCCCGATGTTGCAGCTGTTATCTTTATCATGGGCGGCGAATTTATTGCATCTTCTGATGTATTTCTTGTATAATGAATGTTTGACCAACCGCTCAACTTGCACGACGGCCGTTTTATCCATCTTGTCGCTAACCACAGTACCGATGAGTTCTCTTCTAATTCCACGATTTTTCATGACCGCATCTTATTCTTTTTTTATAGGTTTGGTTTTATCGTTCAATATGGTTTTTAATCGGGCGATATCTCTTTTGGTTTCCCCAATCTTCTTGGGGTTTTCCAGTTGCCCGATTTCATGCTGAAACCGGAGATTGAACAGGGCTTCCTTCAGATCGGCGGCCTTCTGCTGAATCTCGTCAGCGTTGAGGTCTCTGATTTCGGTCGCTTTCATTATAGCTCGCTCCTCTCCACAAACCGGGTTTTGATGGGAAGCTTGTGGGCAGCGAGGCGAAGTGCCTCCTTGGCCATTTCCCGGCTGACACCGGTCATTTCATAAAGTACACGCCCCGGCCGGATAACGGCCACCCACCCCTCTGGCGCGCCTTTTCCTTTGCCCATACGGACTTCGGCGGGCTTCTTGGTAAAGGGCTTATCCGGAAAAATTCGAATCCAGATTTTCCCCCCCCTTTTGACGTAACGGGTCATTGCAATACGAGCCGCTTCGATCTGTTTGGAGGATATCTTACCACAATCGGTGGCCTGCAATCCAAATTCTCCGAAATTCAGATCACTGCCCCGGTATGCAACACCCTTCATTCTTCCCTTTTGACTTTTACGATATTTAACCTTCTTAGGGCTCAGCATTTCGTATCTCCCACAAGCCTAACCACTGATTTCGGCTTTATCCTTTTTAAGAATTTCGCCATGGAACACAAACACTTTGATTCCGACAATTCCATAAGTGGTGCGGGCTTCGGTGATGCCGTAGTCAATATCCGCCCGCAGGGTGTGCAACGGCACCCGGCCTTCTCGGTACCATTCCGTACGGGCCATTTCAGCACCCCCAAGCCGACCCGAACAGATGATCTTCACGCCCTGGGCGCCAAACCGCATGGCAGAGGAGACCCCACGCTTCATGGCGCGCCTGAAAGCAACCCGCCGTTCGATCTGCATGGCCACATTTTCAGCGACCAACTGGGCGTCCACCTCTGGTTTTCTGATTTCCTGGATGTCAATCAAAACTTCTTGGCTCACGCGACCTTCGAGCGCTTTCTTGAGCTTTTCGATCTCTGAGCCCTTTTTTCCGATAACAATACCGGGACGAGCGGTGAAGATCCGCAGTCGAACCCGCCGGGTGGACCGTTCGATTTCGATTTTTGCAACGCCGGCATGGTGGAGCTTTTCTTTGATAAACTTACGAATCTGGTAATCCTCAAAGATGTAATCCGCATATTTCTTGCCGGCAAACCACCTGGATTCCCAGGTTTTAACGATACCCAGCCTTAATGAGATAGGGTTGACTTTCTGGCCCAAGCTATTTTCCTCCTTACTGTACTGAACCTTCTGCTAACACGACGGTAATGTGAGCGGTTCTTTTGAGTATGCGCGACCCTCTTCCTCTGGCCCTTGCCTTAAACCGTTTCAGGGATGGTCCCTGATCGACAATCAGATTCCTGACAACCAGCTCGTCGACATCGATGCTCGTGTTCTGATCCGCATTGGCAACAGCAGAACGAACGATTTTTTCGACGATGCCGGCAGATTTCTGCGGCATGAATTTCAGTGCGTTAATCGCTGCCTCGGCCGGTTTTCCCTTGATGGCATCGACGATCATCCTCACTTTCTGAGGTGCAATACGCACGTATCGTTGTGTAGCTCTGACCTCCATTTAGGCCTTCCTTTTTTTTATCTTCTTACCTTAGATTTCCTATCCGCTGCATGCCCGTAGTAGGTCCGCGTCGGAGAAAACTCACCCAGTTTATGCCCAACCATATTTTCAGTGACGAACACCGGAATAAATTTCCTGCCGTTGTGTACGGCAAGGGTGATGCCGACCATTTCAGGCAGTATGGTCGAGCGCCGCGACCAAGTCTTGATTACCTGGTTGCTCCGGGATCCCTGCGCTTCGTTCACCTTTTTGAATAGTTTCTGGTCGATAAAAGGACCTTTTTTTAACGAACGTGGCATGCTGTCTCCTGCTGATAATCCATTTCGATCTGAACATCCAGCCGGTAGCGCTGGTTTGCCCAGAAGATCTATTGCTATTTCGTTCGCCGTTTGACGATGTAGCGATCGGTGCGTTTGTTCTTCCGAGTCCGGTAGCCCTTGGTGGGTACACCCCAGGGAGAACAGGGGTGCCTGCCTCCGGAAGAACGCCCTTCGCCACCGCCCATGGGATGGTCCACCGGGTTCATGGCGACGCCGCGAACCTTGGGTCGACGGCCCTTCCAACGATTCCGGCCCGCTTTTCCAAGGGAGATGTTTTCATGGGTGACGTTGCCCAGCTGGCCCACCGTGGCCTTGCATTTGAGCAGCACCATCCGAACTTCACTCGAGGGCAGTTTCACCAGGGCGTACCGATCCTCCTTGGCCATCAGCTGCGCATAGGTTCCGGCACTGCGAACGATCTGCCCCCCCTTGCCTATCCGCAGCTCAATGTTGTGAATATGCGTGCCAAGCGGGATGTTAGCCAGCGGCAACGCGTTGCCCGGCCGAATATCCGCTTCGGGACCCGACATGACCGTGTCACCGACAGAAAGTTTCAAAGGGGCAATGATATAGCGTTTTTCACCATCTGCATAGTGCAACAGAGCGATGCGGGCAGACCGGTTGGGATCATATTCGATTGCGGCAACCGATGCCGGAATCCCCTCTTTGTCCCGTTTGAAGTCGACGATTCGGTAGTATCGCTTGTGTCCACCGCCCCGCCGCCTGCTGGTAATGCGGCCGTTTGCGTTCCTGCCGCCTGTTTTTTTAAGGATCTTGACCAGGCTCTTTTCAGGCGTGGTCTTGGTGATCTCTTCAAAACCGGCGTAGCTCTGGAAACGGCGCCCCGGACTGGTCGGTTTAACTTTTTTAACTGCCATCGTTATACTCCTAACGTCTATACGCCTTCAAAAAAATCAATCCGTTCACCGGGCATCAGGGTCACGATAGCCTTTTTCCAGTCCTTGCGTTTCCCCAAAATCCGCCCCCGCCGCTTTATTTTTCCCTTGACATGGACCGTACGCGTTCTATCCACTTTGACGCTGAATATCTTCTCAACGGCCCGGGTAATCTCGACGCGGTTGGCGCGCTTGTCCACTTCGAAAGAGACCTGGTTATTCTCCTCTTTTTGGATATTGGTCTTTTCGGTAATGACGGGTCTTTTTATAATGTCATACTGATTCATCAGCCCAGTCTCCCCTCTATCCCTTCAATAGCCGGCTGAACGAGAACCAGCTTGGGGTATTTAAGGATGTCATAAACATTTATTCCCTGTGTCTGAAGAATCTTGACACCAGGCACGTTACGAGAGGAAAGGTCCAGTCGTTCGTTCTTTTCCCCGGTGACGATCAGCGCCTTTTCGGCATCGAGCCCTTTGATGATTCCGGCAAACACCTTGGTCTTGATCTCATCGAGATCGATCTTGTCCACGACGACCAGCTGCTGGTCCTGCACCTTGCAGGTCAGGGCCATCTTCAGCGCCAGCTTTCGAACTTTCTTGGGCACCTTTTTTGAGTAATCCCGTGGGTCGGGTCCAAAAGCCACACCGCCACCACGAAGGATCGGGGACTTGATGTCGCCCTTTCTCGCCCGCCCCGTTCCTTTTTGCCGGTACAGCTTGTGGCGACTGCCCTTGACGTCGGACCGATGCTTGACAGATGCCGTGCCAGCCCGTTTGGCTGCCAGTTGTGCGATGACGACCTGGTGTAGGACGCTCTTTTTGACCGGAACATTGAAAATCGAATCATTCAGTTCGGTCTGAGAGACGACATCTCCGGCAATATTTACTACATCAACAACAGCCATAATGTTCCTCGTCCACTGCGCCCTTGCAACCAATAGTTTCATAAGAATGAAACGCATCGTTGAAGGTGGCCTGAAGTCCTTTTGGTTATGCGAACAGGACCTTGTTAATCGTTACGATTCCAGAACGGCACCCGGGGAGGGGGCCTTTCAGCAGAATGAGATTCTCTTCGGGGCGGATATCAACGACTTCCAGGTTTCTGACCGTCTTGGTAACCCCGCCGTACTGTCCCGGCATCCGTTTTCCTTTGATCACCTTTGCGGGCCAGGCACTGCAGCCGATGGAGCCGGGAACCCGGTGATTCTTACCGCCGTGGGTCATCCGACCGCCACTGAACCCATGGCGTTTGATGACGCCGGAAAAACCGCGCCCTTTGCTGGTTCCGGTGACATTGACCTTTTCGCCGATGGCGAAGATATCAGGCCCGATGGCCTGCCCCAAGGTATAGTCATCTGGGTTTTCCACCGCCACTTCCTGCAATGTGGAAAAGCAGGCATCGCCGCTTTTCTTGAAGTGTCCTTTGAGCGGCTTGGTGGTCTTTGCGTCCTTTTTGAAGCCGAAGCCCAACTGAAGGGCCTTGTATCCATCTGTCTCATCCCTCTTGATCTGGGTGACCACACAGGGCCCCACCTTCAAAACGGTGACAGGGATGTATTTTCCATCGGGCGCGAACAGGGAAGTCATGCCCAGTTTCTTTCCTACCAGTCCTTTACACATCTCTCTTATCCCGTGTTAAAGTTTGATCTCCACATCAACGCCAGGAGACAGATCAAGCTTCATGAGTGCGTCTACGGTCTGCTGAGTCGGTTCGAGGATATCAAGCAACCGCTTGTGGGTCCGCATCTCGAACTGCTCCCGGGACTTTTTGTCCACGTGAGGGGAGCGCAGGACGCAGTACTTGTTGATTTTTGTCGGCAGGGGAATCGGCCCCACCACTTTAGCACCGGTTTTCTGGGCAGTGTCGAATATGTCACTGGCCGACTGGTCCAGAAGCTTATGATCGTAGGCCTTAAGCCGGATCCTGATCTTGGAGTTCATTATCATCGTTATCGACTCCCTTTTTTATTCAATTATCTCGCTGACGACACCGGCACCCACCGTACGGCCACCTTCTCGAATGGCAAACCGAAGCTCTTTCTCCATGGCTATCGGCGTAATCAGTTCTGCCGTGATCGCCACGTT
>JABZFO010000055.1 GCA_014237405.1 Desulfosarcina sp.
TTTTTGCATAAAAAAAGCCTCCTTGCCGGAGGCTCATCTAATTTGAAAATTTCTTCCCGTTTGTCAATGATTATGAAAATCCTGCAGACTGCCGCTCCTTTATTTGCGGGGATCTACACAGTACCCTGGTGTAAAAAAACTTAAGTCCATACAAGTCCAGCTTGACCGTATTCCAGGAATGAGAATCCAGTAGTTCGTTGAAATAGTTAAGCAACTGGTCCGAGGAGAGATCGTTAATCCGGCAATCGAAATAGTTTCCAATGCGTCTGATGGCCCTTGAGTACGCCTCAATGGTCTTTGGCTGTAATCCATTGAGTTTCAGGCACTTCTGGTGTTTCCGGTAATACTTGTTAAACTGTGGATCCTTTGGTCTGTTGGTGTTCATTGTAACCTCCTTTTGTAATAATTTAAATGAAAGGCAAATACTCTTGCCTTGCCGCTTTCTTTTTATTACAAAAAAAATAAGGAGATTACAGCATGTTAATCGAAGTGGCCAAGATGGCCGGAATTGCCTGCCGCGTAGCGGCTTCGTCCAACAATGCAAATTAACACGGACTGCCAAAAGCTGCGCCGCTTCGCTCTGCATCTTTTGGCATCCGGTTATTTGCGACGTTCGGCAGCGGACAAAATAAAAAAAACAGGGAAAAACTGATGAAACTTTCAGAGCAAGATACCAAGCATTTTTTTCAGTTATTGTGGGCGCTACAATTCTATGCAAATCAAAAGCTCAAGATTCATGATATTAAATGCATTGATGATTATGCTGATTCTGCTACTGACCAAAAGGTAAAAGTTCGCGAGGCACTCTACGAAAATATTGAACTCATCGATTCTTTTGTTCAGAAGAATCCGCAAAATTTTTCAACAGAAAATCTGGATATCATTTCAGAATGGAAAAAATTCATCAGGGGCAGTTTTTTCATTGAACGACTCTTAAAGAAATATGCCGTTTTTATCCAAGAAGATAAAGTATACGGAGTATTGGGGCTTTCCCAGAGCTTCAATCAGTTGACTTATAATGCGAATCTACCTTTACATGTCGACACTGTCTTACTGCCTTTCAAGGGCAAAATCGTTTATGACGGCCTTCTGGGGTTTCAAAACATATACTTCGGTGGTGGGATAAAGCGCAGTCTAAAAGAAACATATATGCGAGCCAAACAAAATAATCGAATTATCGATAGCCTGGAAAAACCCCAAGTGAAAAATCAAAACAAATCAGAACCCAAATCATTAAAAAACTGGAAACCTGAATTGGAGGAGTTAGCCCACAAAGCGAAAAAATTGAAGGGATCAGCAGAGTCTCCGGCAATTTACAGTCCTGCATTCAGTTTAGTAAAAGCCAGCATTGAATTTGCGCAACTTGCAGTGTCGGATGCAAATGACCAAGAAGGGCTCCATAAAGCTTTACAGAAAGTAAGGCGTGCATTCAACAACTCGAACACTGTACTTTATCGTGAAGAATATTGAAAAAAGCCGAACCAACCAGTTCACCAACGTTTTCTGAATACAAAAAACTGAGAGGCTTGATCGGTTCTATCGTTCGAAGTGCATTTTGGTCAGCGGGTCCCAAACCGGAGGCGATCAGTCCCATTGTTGTCTCCTTTCTTTGGTTGGCTTATTGGCTCAACATTTTTATAAAACCATATTGCCACCTTGAAGACCATTTTGACTATTGACATTACGCAATATGTGGAATATTATTTACGCAATTTCGCATCCACAAATTGTGTCCCACTGCCATGGCATCTTCACTGAATCCATTTTCCTATACGCAAACCGTCACCGGTAAGGCCTTTTGCAACCGGCAACAAGAGCAGCGGGATCTGTTGCGTTATCTGAAAGCATCACAAAACGTGCTGCTCTATTCCCATCGGCGCCATGGCAAAACGTCGCTGATCCAGCAGGTATTTGCGTCTTTAAAAAACAGCCGCCCCAGAATCGACACCATGCTGGTCAATTTATATGGGACGCTTAGCGAAAGGGATTTCATCGAAGCGGTATTCAAAGGCATCGGCCAGATCGAATCGCGCACAGACCGTTTGATTAAATTGGCGGGCAGTTTTATGAAATCCATCCGCTACAGTTATGACCCGGTGACACAATCCCATACGGTATTTCCGGATTTGGGTGCCGCCCAGATCAAACCGGCGCTGGACGGTCTTATGAAGATGCTGGCTGGCTATTCCGAGAAACGCCGCCTTGTGGTGGCCTTCGATGAATTCCAGGAAATTGCCGGGTACTCGCAAAACAGCTTTGAAAAGCAGTTGCGCTCTCATATTCAAACCCACACCAATATCGGGTATCTGTTTTCAGGAAGCCAGACCCATTTGCTGCAGCATATGTTTAACGATTATGGCCGCGCCTTTTACCATCAGGCCCAAAGCTACCCTCTCGATACGATCGCAACCCCGGATTTTGTGGCCTGGGCGATTGATTTGTTCGCCGAGCAGGGCCGGACGATGCCGGAAGCAGTAGTAGAGGATGTCGTACAGCGCTGCGAACACCATCCCATGTACATTCAACAGTTTTTATATCACCTTTGGGATGAACCGGGCTTTGATGAAGCGGTAGTCGATGGTGTCGAACAACAGATCATCCGACGCCGCCATTTGGAATTCATCAACTTGTGGGAGCCGTTGACTCAAAATCAGAAAAAGGCCCTCCGGCTGATTGCACTCAAGCAGGGCCACGACCTGTTCGCTGCCGCTTCCCTGCAGATGGTTGGCTTAAACCGTGCTTCTCAGGTGACCCGAGCCATTGAAAAACTTCTGGATCGCGAAATCGTAGTGAAAAACGACCGCTACCACATTCAGGATATCCTGCTTAAAAAATGGCTTATTTCAGGTCTGTAGCTTTTTGAGAACAAGGATTGAAACACCATATCCACGCCTGGGAGGCCCGGACCATAAAGATTGACAATGCCGATTGCGTAACATGAATTCATTAACTATTTGACTCGTGAAAATCGTGATTTTACATTCGACCAACTATCTGTAGCCAGTGAAAATCGTGATTTTACATTCGACCAACTATCTGTAGCCAGAAAGCTTTCATCCATATTTTCCAGCATGCTCAAAAACTTGGGCCAAGGGGCGGAGAAAGTGAGAATGTCCGGCTTAAAGCGGATCCTTACTGAAGGATCTAAGGCGCCCAAGACCGCCTTTGGTTGGTCAGATGCAAGTTCGTGCATTGGAAAACCGACAATTGAATCACAAGCAGTACCAAACGGTGCAATCACGCCATATGGTGTCATCGTGTCAAAATTTGCCAACCCATGGAGGCCGGCGATAACGTTCGGGTTGCCGAAGAAGAAAACCACCTGTGGATCATCCTGCTCTTCAAGTGTATCCCAACGCTTGAACACAAGGTATTTCCCTGGAGCCTGTTTAGGTGGACGGTGTTCATACATGCTGTCAACATGATCATAGCTCTTTTTAACACGTTCCACATTGCAGATGTAGTTCTTAACATCCTCGGTGACTCTGATGTCAAAACCAAAGGGCAGGAAGGACCCGAAACACCCCAGGTTCTCCAAATTGAAGGCCCGGGCACGTCCTTTCCTTACTGGGGCTATTTGGCTGAAAATACAAGTAAACCCTTTGGAATTAGGCTTGGGAGCGTTTGGAAACGCCACGCTATTCAGCTCATTGGCGTAAAAACAGGCGATAGGTAGTTCGCTGCCAGGGAAGTGCTTCTCCCATGCTTCCATAAAGCGTTCCTTGATTTCGATGTTCATGGCATTCTCCTTTGTACGATGAACTTGTGCTTTACCAGCATACTAATGTTGGTTTTTTAAGTCGAATGGTTTTGAAGCCGTCAAAATTGAAAGACTTGCCAAGCAGTTGGGTATATCAAGAAGCGGATTCTACTGGCATTTCAAGAACCGACAAGACTTGCTGCAGCACCTTCTTGATTATTGGGCACGTGAATATACGGGAGTTATCACTGATCATGCAGATATGAAATGTGGAGCCCAGCCCTGCGTGTCCTCTAAACCCAAATTAAATGACATGTTGATTCCTATGGCTTCAACTCATCACGGTTTTGTCCGCGACAGTTGACTTTCCATGCCGGCCGTCTGTTCCACCATACCGGTGCCGGGTTCGCTGAATCGCCCGGCCTCTTTGATGGCGGAAAGAATCGGCTCAACCAGGGTGTCGCTCACCAGGAAAAGAACCAGTTCCGTGCGTATGTCCAGGCTGAGTCCGAAAAAAGTTTTCGCCTCGCCGGCGCCCGTCCCGGAGGCCGGTATGATGGTCGCCCCGGTAGCACCGGCCTTTTTTGCCGAATTGACAACCTGGTCGGTCAGGTTCGGTTTCACCATTGCAATAATGCATTTATTTGCCATTTTTTTCTCCTTTGTCCGATTCGCGGCAAACATACAATTGCTTTTGCGACAAGGTGCCGCACGTCATTTTTCTCTGTTTCGCCGCCGCACCATCCATTGAGCCAGCTGGGCGTACCCCAAGACACTGATGATCGGGAACAAGCTGGCAAATGCAATGAGCCCGAATCCATCCAGCACCGGACTGCGGCCCGGAACATTGGACGCCAACCCCAAACCGAGAGCCGCAACCAGGGGTACGGTAACCGTAGAAGTGGTCACCCCGCCGGAATCATAGGCCAGCGGGACGATCATCCGCGGCGCAAAAAAGGTTTGGACGGCCACAATGACATAACCCACCATTATATATATATAAAGCGGCGTGCCGGTAACAATGCGAAAGGTGCCGAGTGTGATGCCGACAGCAACACCTATGGCAACCGCGATCCGCAACCCCAAGGAGGATACGGCTTTGTAAGAAGCCTCTTCCGCCTTGTTGGCGACGGCGATAAGCGACGGTTCGGCTATGGTGGTGGAAAACCCGACCAAAAAGGCAAACAGGTATACCCATCCGTACGCGGCCCAGAGCGCCTTGCCGCCGCTTTGGGCGCCCGCAGCCAGTTGCAGGGCCATGGTCCTGCCCACAGGGAAAAGTGCCAGATCCAGACCTCCCAAAAAACAGGCCATGCCCACAAGCACCAGACAAAACCCGAAAATAATTCTGCCCGGTCTCGGGAGGGGTCTTTTCAACACCACCATTTGGAAAAACACCAGCAACCCAAGAACCGGCAACACGTCTTTGGCCGTGGCCAGCAACAACTTGACAGGGTTAAAAAGTAGTTCCATACCGCTCCTAATGTACGAACAATCCGAGAACCATGACAAAAATCATCGGGGTAAGGGATGCCAGGGCGATCAAGCCGAAGCCGTCCGTCAAAGGGTTCCTCCCGCGAATCGTACGGGCCAGTCCTACCCCCAAGGCAGTTACCAGCGGTACGGTGACGGTTGAGGTTGTTACCCCGCCTAAATCATAAGCCAACCCCACGATCTCTTTCGGCGCGAACAAAGTCATCACCATGACAAGAATATAGCCGCCCACGATTAGAATCGGCAACGACCATCCCCGAAGTATTCTCAACACCCCGAGAACGATCGCGATACCGACAGATAAAGCCACGGTCAAGCGGACATGGAGGGCATATCGTTGTACAGCGGCGGGAGTATTATCGATAAGGCCGGCTTCCGCCGCAGCTCTGGCTCCTTCGCGGGTCACGGCAATAAGGGCCGGTTCGGCGACGGTTGTACCGAAACCCAAGGCAAAAGAGAACAACAACAGCCAAAAAAGGCTGCCCTTGCGCGCGAATTCCTCAGCCAGCGTTTCGCCGAGGGGAAACAGGCCGATGTCTAAACCAACGACAAAAAATGCTAAACCGACAATAACCAAACCCAATCCGGCCAGGACCGAAACAAGTTCCGGGAAGGGTTGGTGCAAGACCAGAATCTGGAATATGGCAATGACTATGACGATGGGCGCCAAATCACGGCATGCGCCAAGCAGGGCACCGCCTAAGGCTTTCATTAGTTTGGGGAACAATCCGGAGTGCATAGACCACTTTCACGGCTGATTGAGCGATGCCTGCTGCTACTTCCTGCAGAAAAAGTGCAAATTGAACGGATCGTTGGGGATTTCCATCACCGTCACCCGCCCGAACCCGGCCTGCCCCAGCATCTTTTCGGCCAGTTGGCGGCCCCACATCATCCCCAGGCCGGCACCGCCATCCACCAGCCCCACCGGCATGCAGTGCATCAGGCTGACCGTATACAGAAACGGTCCCATGGAGTGGTCCCGGTTGCCGTCGATGTCGGTTTCAGCGGCAATGTCGATCATGGAAAAGGCACCGTCGTTCTTTAATATTTCATGAATCCCCTGGAGCGCTTCCAGGGGCCGGGTCTGGTCATGGATGGCATCGAAGGCGGTGATGTAGTCAAACCGTCCGGACAGGTCGTTGGGATGGCGCAGTTCTGCAGCGTCCCGGTGTTCGAAACAGACGTTGGTCAATCCCTTTTCCCGGGCGTCGGTCCGGGCCGTTTCAAGGGCATCGTCGCTGATGTCGATGCCTGTGAACCGGCTGGCGGGAAAGGCCTGGGCCATCAGTATGGTGGCGACCCCCTGGGCGGATCCCAGGTCGCAGACATCGATGCCCCGGTGCATGGCCTGGACGAGCCGCCCATCGTCCACCGACGGCAAGAAGATATCCACCAGCACCTGTCGGTGCTTGGCGTCCCCCAGCTGCGCCATGAAATCATGAAAGTCAGGGTACCGCTCGTAGGGGATTCCATCACCGGTTAGAAACCCCTGAAACACATGCTCCATGGCACAGGCCGTAAGCAGGGGTATCTCCTGGGTGTATACTCCCAGGTTGCCGCTGCCGGCCCGACGGGCGAGCACATCCCCATGGGCTTTGGGCAACAAAAAACGGGGTTCGCCGTCATCGTCTCGGGCCATTTCCACAATGCCCCCGCACACCATCACACCCAGCCACTCTTGCACATACCGGCGGTTAAGGTTTGCATCCGCGCAGATCTCATCCACGGTGCACGACCGATTCTTGGCGTCCATGACATCGAAAAGGCCGGCACGGTACCCCAGGCCCATGGCCAGGTTCAAGGATCCATAGTTGAGGACATCCACCATCTTGTCCTGAAAGTTTTTTGGTTTGACAGCAGCTTCCATGATTTTCCTTTTGATCCGTTTTACAATCAGGTTTTCCCCCATTCTTATCCTGTTTAACAGGCCCTTTCAACAACGAGGATTATCGGTCCGTCTCCAGCAGTTGGCGCATCGCTTCGGGCAACCCGCCAGACTGAAAGGTGGTGGTTTTCGCTTCACCGGGAAGGCGGATGGTCAGGGCATGGGCATGCAGACCCAGCCGATTGAAATCGCAGTGACGGGACAGGTAGGCCAGAGAACGGGTCGAACCGTAGCGCCGGTCCCCCACCACCGGATGGCCGGCCAGTTTGGCATGCCGCCGGATTTGGTGCTTCCGGCCGGTCAGCGGTTCGCATTCGATGAGGGAATAATGAAGGCTGTGCGCCAGTGTCCGCCACCGGGTGGCACAGGGCATCCGTTTGCCCTTTCCCATGGGATCGTTCCGGCCGGCTGCCGCGGCGGTCAGCGGCCAGTTCCAGGGGGCCCAGTCCGAATCCTCGGACGGTCCTGTAAGACCGCCATGGACCAATGCCAGATATCGCTTGTGAACGGCTTTTGCGGCAAACTGCTCTCCGAAAAAGGCCAGTGTTTTCGGATCACCGGCCAGCAGCACGATACCGCTGGTATCCCGGTCTATGCGGTGGGCGGCATGAATGGCGGGAAGATCAAGGCCCACGGCCGGCAGGCATCCCGCTCGCACAGCAACCAGCACCACCGAACACAGGTCGCGTCCCGGGTCATTGTGAATGCTCATACCGCAGGGTTTGTCTGCCACCAGCCATCCCGGACCGCAGGCCACCACCGGAACCCGGACGCCTCCGGAAACAATAACGGTGTTCGGATCGGATTCAATCTGCGGGATGGACGTGTTCATCGGGATACGGTCACCGCCACGGTGGAAGTGTTTAAAAAATGGGTTGAGTAAAACCACTGCAGCCGTTGTTCGCCAGTTGCCTGAGGGGTTCTGAAAAATGACAATTGGGTTGGCTGTATGCGGCAATTGCATTAACAAATAAAATAGTCTTCCGGCCCTGGTCTGTCAACGATTCCCAAGCTGCGTGTTGACACCGGTCGATCCACCCCATTATAGTCCTGCCCAGTTCGGTACCGTCCAACGTATAGCCGACGGCACCCCATGACCCTCCAAACGAACGGTGCAGCCATGCAGCGAACACCCAAAACCTTGTTTTCCGGCATCCAGCATCTTTTCCGGCGGCGACCGCCGAACGATGTGCAGCTGGGCCAAGTGCTGGTGGATCGGGGCATCATCACCGACAATCAGCTGGAGACCGCCCTTTCCGCCCAGCGTCAGCGACTGATTGAAACCGGTCAGGCCGTTCGCCTGGGACACATGATTACCGAACTGGGACTGGCCTCCGAAGCCGCTGTGGTGGAGGCCATCAATGAGAACTTCAGGATCTCCGTTGCATCTCTGTCGGACAACATCCGGGAACTCATTCTCCGCCAACGCGGCACCCTGGCCGAGCGACTTCCCGCCCCGGCCATCCCCATCTGGCTCAAGCTCTGCACTGGCTCATTGCTCATTGTCACCGTCACCATCGTCTCTTTCAGTTATTTTATCATCAACAAGCAGAAGGCCCGGCTCTTCGACCATACGGTGACAGTTGGGACGGTGAGCCTCAATTATTTTGTCAACAATGCCCGCATTCCGCTCATCGACGACGACATTCTCAGTCTCAATACCCTGATCAAGGAGGCCACCGCCACCGAAGGGTTGCGCTACGCGGTGGTGACCGACACCCGGGGTCTGATCCGCGCTCATACCGACGTGAACCGGATAGGAACGGCATTGGCGTCTCCCACCCCCTCGGCGCCACCGGTGACCCGTGGAAACACTTCCTATTTTTCTTACGTTGCCGATTCCGGTGAGGAAATTCTGAACCTGACCCGGGACGTGGTCTTTCAAGATAAAATCGTGGGAACGGTCCGTGTGGGTGTCTCGTTGTATTTTATCGAGCAGGCGGTGGACAAGGAAAAAGGGTCCATCCTGTTCATGACCATGGTGATGATGACCGTTGGCCTGGCCATTGCCGTCTTTCTGGGAATTCGTTTTTCCAGGCCCATCTCACAGCTGGTAGCCGCCACCGAGGCCATCGGAAAGGGCGACTACCGTCACCGGGTGGAACTCAACCGCAAAGACGAGTTGGGGAACCTGGCCACCGCCTTCAACCAGATGGGCGAAGAACTTTTCCGGCACACGCTGACCCGCCAGTCCTTGGGCAAATATGTGGGCGAGGAGGTCCTGGAAATGATTCTCGCCGACCCGGAAAAGATGTGGCTCAAGGGACATAAGAACGACGCCACGATTCTTTTTGCCGATATCCGGGGGTTTACTGCCTATGCCGAAGAACGGGAACCGGAGGAGGTGGTGGGCATGCTCAACACCTATTTTGAGATCTCCACCCGCGCCATATTGGATTACGGGGGGTACGTGGACAAATTCATCGGCGACTGCGTGCTGGGGGTATTCGGGGTACCGGTCTTTAGAAAGGATCATGTGGAACGGGCAGTGCGGGCCGCCCTGGATCTCATGGATCAATTGCGCCGGAACAGCATCCATGGTAACCCCCTTCTGTCGTCCGTGGGTGTCGGTATCCATACCGGCCCCATCGTTTCAGGGAATATCGGCTCCCAGGTAAAAATGGAATACACAGTCATCGGCGACACGGTTAACCTGGCGTCGCGGCTCAGCGGGCTGGCTGCCCCCGGTGAAGTTCTGGTGACCGATGCGGTTTATGAAAACCTACGCGCACTGATCAGTGTGGAACCGGCCGGCACTCGCTCCATAAAGGGCAAAACCGCACCTGTGGAAACCTTTCGTGTGACGTCCATCAAACAGAGGGCCCATGTCAAATCAATCGATTAAGCATTCCATTGAACCGCGAAAGCGAGCCTTCACGGTTTACCGGATGATCCTCTGCATGGCCCTGCTGATTTGTACCGGCCTGCTTCCCCCGGTAATCCATGGTGAAGAGATGAACGCCGACCCTGTCCCCCCGTTGCCCCTTCTGGTGAGCGCCCGCCGGGGAGACACCCCGGCCACCATTGCCCGGCGCTATTTAAACGATGCGTCGAAGGGGTGGATGATCGGTGAATACAACGGCATTGTGGCGCTTTCCGGGGGTCAGGCGGTCATGGTCCCATTGGCCCCGTTTCGACCCGGCGGCCTGACCCCCGACGGCTATCAAACCGTTCCCGTACTGGCATATTCAGATATTGGTGAATCGCCGGGGCAGAAACAGCGGGTGTCCCGGTCGGCGTTCAATGACCAGATGCGGTGGTTGAAAACCGAAGGCTACCGCGGATACCGAATCCCGAGCCCTTTATGATCAGGGTGTGCCTGTCCTGAAAGAACTCGGGTTCACAGCAACGGTGTTCGTGGCCACCGAAGTTGTAGGCAATGAGGGGGCCATGACCTGGGATCAGCTGAGGCAGCTTCGGGAAGCGGGTTTCACCATCGGCTGCCGGGGCAGAAGCGGGCGGTCATTGACCCGCCAAAAAAACGGGCAGGCCTTTGAAGCCTATTTCAAATCAATCGAATCTGAACTGCGGCTGGCCAAGAAAGAGATCGAAACCCGTCTTGGGGCACCCTGCCCCTTTCTCGCCTATCCGCGCGGCAGCACCAGCGGCCTGGTCGCCGCCATGGCTGCCAAGCTCGGATTTTCCGCCGCCTTCATCCGGTCACCGGGGGACAATCCCTTTTTCGGCGACCGGTTTGGCATCCATCGGATCGCCATCGACGGCCGGATAAACCCGGAGAAGTTCGGCAAAATGCTCACCACCCTGATCACGGCGGATCTCAACTGATGAGACGGTGGCTGCCAATAATCGCTTTCGTGACCACCGCCACCCTTTGCGGCTGCGCCGGCATGGTGGATTCGGTGTCGGAGTTCCTTCGTGCCGGGCCCTGGTGGGAAGCTGCGCAGGCCGGCGATATCAGATCGCGGGCCCGCGATCTGGAAGCGCGCGGTGAACTCGCCATCGCATTGGATCACTGGCGGTTGGTTAAACGGATCTCAATCGATCAGACAAAAGCCACCCGCGAAATGGCACGCCTCGAAAGCAAGATCGCCGAAGCGGTTCAGTCCCATTATCAAAACGGTTTGGCGGAACTGAAAAAAAAACAGATGAAGGCCGCCCGCAACCACTTTCTGGCTGCCCTTCGCCTGGATCCTGATTTTCAGCCGGCCCTGAAACAGATCAAGGCCCGCTTCTCACCCTTCCCCCTGGCTGTCTATCTGTCGGAGTCCGGTGATCATCCGGCCTCCGTCGCCAAAAAGGTCTTTGGCGATGAGGGAAAAGCCTTTCTCGTGGCCTGGTTCAACGATCTGCCGGAAGGAGAAACCCTGAAGCGTGGTACCCTGTTGATCCTGCCTAAATTGGACAAGGCGCCAAAAAAAATAGTCCGCAAAACACCCCCACCCGACCGATTGTCCGCGGCCAAAGCCCTTCTGACGAAAAATGACTTTGACGGCGCGCTGGGCCTGGCCGAAAAGGTGGATGCAGGCAATCCCGACGTCAGGGCCCAAGGTACCCGACGGGTTCGAGGGTAAGGATGACGCCCTCGAAAAGCTTAATGCAGCCCTACGACAGCAGCAACTCGTCGCCGCTATGAAAAAAGCCCGAAACCATTTTGATCAGGGGCAGTATCAACAAAGCCTCGATATGGCCGAAGTGGTGTTGGCGATTGCCCCCGATCAAACCGACGCCCTGGAACTAACTGCCGAAACGCGCTACCGGCTGGCATTAAGCCACTTCGACCACAAGCGTTTTTTGGAAGCCAGGGCGATTCTCGTAAAAGCTGATGACAGACATGAAGCCAGCGTGGCACTGAAAACAACGATCCACAACCGTTTGAAAAAAGCGGCACAGACTCATTACCGCAATGGTGTTAAGCACTACATCAATGAGGACCTCGCAGCGGCCATCGCCGAATGGGAGGCCGCCCTGGTCTGCGACCCTGATCACGATAAAGCCCGAAAAAATATCGAGAACGCCCGCCTGCTCATACAAAAAATTAAGACCATGCCCTGACCCCGCCCACCTGTCGTGCACTCGATTTCAGGCTGCAGAACGCATATAAATTTTCTATCGATCAGGGTTTTCTCATCTGTTTTGTCAATTAGACTAAAACGATAGAAGGAGATAGGGCATGTTACGGATCGGACGACGGTTTTATTTGATCATGGCAATTTCTACCCTGGCGCTGCTGCTCGCATGTTCTTTTCCGGTTTTGGCCGGAGATTTGGACCCCTTCGCGGGAGACGCGGGGACGGTGAAAATTTCCGGCGGCACCGCCCATATTCCGGTCATGAAGGAAGCAGCCAAGCAGATCATGCAGCACTATCCGAATGTCCGGATCACCGTTGCCGGCGGTGGTTCCGGCGTGGGGATTAAACAAGTGGGCGAAGGCCTGGTAAACATCGGCAACTCCGGCCGCAAACCCACCGATAAAGAGATCGCCAAATACGATCTGAAGATGTTCAAATGGGCCATCGACGGGGTCGGGGTGGTCGTCAATCCCAAAAACCCGGTCAAGGCCCTTTCCAGGGCTCAGGTCAAAGCGATTTTTGCCGGCCGCATGGACAACTGGAAGGCGGTGGGCGGCACGGACAAAGCCATCACCATTTATACCCGCGATGAGGCCAGCGGCACGCGGGCAGTGTTCTGGAAAAAGGCCATCGACAAGGGTGACATCACCGCCAGGGCCAATGTGGTGGTGTCCAACGGCGCCATGAAATCGGCTGTTGCCAACGATCCATACGGCATCGGCTACGTTTCCGTGGGCCACATTGACAACAGCGTGATGCCGGTGGCCCTGGACGGTGTAACGCCGACCCTGGAAACAGTGAAAAACGGCCGGTACAAGGTCGCCCGTGGCCTTTTCAGCAACACCCGGGGTGAGCCGACCGGGTTGACCAAACAATTCATCGATTTCCTGTTCAGTCAAACCGGCCAGAAGATCGCCGCTGAAAAAGGCTTTGTGACCGTAAATTAGCCATGCGCACCGAACGTCTGGTTCAACATCTGTTGGGACTGGCGGCAGCCTGCAGCGTGGCCGTCACGGTGCTGATTTTCGGATTCATGGTCATTCTGGGCCTCCCGCTGATCACGGGGGGCGCTTTTTTTCAGATGTTCACGTCACCGTGGCTGCCGAGTCAGGCCGTGTATGGAATCGCCCCCATGATGGTGGGCACGGTGTCAATCGCCGGGCTTGCCCTGGCTTTCAGCTTTCCCGTGAGCCTGGGATGCGCCGCCCTGATCAGCGTGCTGGGAACCGGTCCGCTGCCCGCCCTGCTTCACCGGCTGGTTCGTTTCATGACCGGCATCCCCACCGTGGTTTATGGCTTTGCTGGCATCTTTGTGCTGGTTCCCATGATCCGCGAATGGGTGGGCCGCGGTTCAGGCATGTGCATTTTCTCCGCTGCCCTGCTGCTGGCCGTACTCGTCGCTCCCACCATGATCCTTTTCTTTTCGGATAGTTTTTCCAGTGTTCCCAAAGCCTATCTGACGGCGGCGGACGCACTGGGGGCAACCCCGGTCCAGAAGCTTTTCCATGTCGTCATCCCCTGTTCCTGGCGGGGCCTGATCACTGGTGTGGTGCTGGCTTTGGGCAGGGCTTTGGGGGACACCCTCATTGCCCTGATGATTGCCGGCAATGCGACGGCCATGCCGGGATCGGTGCTCGATCCTGCACGGACGCTGACCGCGCACATCGCCTTGGTCGTGGCTGCCGACTTCGACAGCCTGGAGTTTAGAACCCTGTTTGCCTGCGGCATTATTCTATACGTCTGCACGACCCTCATGGTGATATTCACCCGCCGGGTCGGTGCCGTGTCGGAAAGGCGACTATGGCGAAGCGCATGATCGAAAAATGCGTGACGGCGTTTGCCTGGCTGTCAGGTCTTTTGCTCACAGCAAGCGTGGCCGGTCTCATGGGATATGTGTTCGTTAAAGGCGCTGGCAGCCTCTCTCTATCCCTGTTTTTCGGAGACACGGCGCCCATGGACGCTCTGCTGTTCCGTCGGCAGGTGTTTGACGGTATTTTTCCCGCCATGGTCGGCACCCTGACCCTGGTGGGCCTCTCCATTTCCATCGCTGTTCCCGTGGGAGTGGCCACCGGCATCTATATGGCGGAATATGCGACGGGACGCACCAAACACATCTTCGGGCTTTTTTTCGACATCTTGGCAGGCATTCCCTCTATTCTTGTGGGGTTCTTCGGTTTCAGCGTGGCGGTGTTTCTCCATCATCAGGTGTCGGACCGCATCGCCCCGTGTTTGTTGATATCCGCCCTGGCCCTGGCCTTTCTAGTGCTGCCGTATCTCATCCGGACCACCCAGACCGCCCTGGAAAATCTTCCCCGGCAAGTTCGGGTGACAGCCCCGGCACTGGGTGCTTCACCGATTCAAACGATTTTTTACGTCCTGCTGCCCCAGTCCCTGTCAGGCATTGTCAGCGGCATCATCCTCTCCATTGGCAGGTGCGCGGAGGACACGGCGGTGATCATGCTCACCGGCGTGGTTGCCACCGCCGGCCTTCCCTCGTCACTGCTGTCCAACTACGAGGCGCTGCCTTTTTTCATCTACACGATATCTTCCCAGTATGCAGACCACACGGAACTGATGCGCGGATATGGCGCTGCGATTGTCCTGCTTGCTATCTGCGCCCTGCTGTTCACCCTGGCCACCCTCATCCGCCACCGGCTATCCGACCACCTGCTCTACGGCGGGCGCTAAGGAAAACATCAGGATGCTTGCACAGACTTCCATCAAAATAAAGGTTCGCAACCTGTTTTTCTCATACGCTGAAACCGCCGTCCTGAAAGATCTGACCGTGGACATACTGGACCGGTCCATCACGGCGGTGGTGGGGCCGTCAGGCCGGGGAAAGTCCACATTGCTAAGCATATTCAATCGTCTCTGGGAGGATATTCCGGGCGCACGAATGAAGGGTAGCGTCCATATCCATCTGGATGGGACCGACCGGGATATCTACCATCCGGCCTGCTCGCTGCCCGATCTGCGCCGGAAGGTGGGCCTGGTGTTTCAAATTCCCAACCCGCTGCCCATGAGCATCTATAAAAATGTGGCCTTTCCGCGGAAACTGGCCGGGGGGTCGAGCAAGCAGCAAGTGATGGACGCTGTGGAAACAGCGCTGAAACAGGCGTTTTTGTGGGAGGATGTCAAGGATCGGCTTCGCGAAGACGCCCGGTCTCTGTCCGGCGGACAGCAGCAGCGGTTGTGCATGGCTCGGGCACTGGTGGTAAACCCGGAAGTACTGCTCCTGGATGAGCCCACCTCGTCCCTGGATGCCGAAGCCACCGAAATCATCGAACAGCTGATCCTCAGCCTCAAGGAAAACTGCACCATTGTGATGGTGTCTCACGACATGGCCCAGGTCAAGCGGGTGGCCGAGAGATGGCTGGAACTGTCAGAGGGCAAGATGATGGCAAATGGCAGGATATCGGCCCCCGCCTGCCGTGCCAGATGAAATGGGCCTTTTTGAATTCACCCATCTCTCCGGTGAGGGTGCGGTGGCCCTCGGGCGGGATGATGATGGACGTTCCCTCGCACAGCCGCTGCCGGGCGATCTCGAGACTCTCCTTGGCCGTTTCCACGGCCGGGTTTCATAGTCCTTGACAACAACCGATTCCTTATTTATTTTCCCGTTGATTGGGGCCGACGCACCTCTGACGGGACACCACCTGCGCAAATATTGATCCGACCATCGGGCAAAAGGAGAATACCAGTGCCACTGGAAGAACTGAACGTACAGATTGAAGCAAAACATCTCGTGGTCAACCGGATCCGGGAAGAGATCGGCAAGGTCCTGGTGGGCCAGCGGGATCTCATCGACGGCCTGCTCATGGGTTTATTCACCCGGGGCCACATTCTCATCGAGGGGGTGCCGGGCCTGGCCAAGACCAGCGCGGTCAAGGCCCTGGCCGACACGGTCCACGCCGACTTCAAGCGCATCCAGTTCACTCCCGACCTGCTGCCTGCCGACTTGGTGGGCACGGAAATTTACCGACCCAAGACCGGCGACTTTACCATTAAAAAAGGCCCGCTGTTTAACAACATCATCCTGGCCGACGAAATCAACCGGGCCCCCTCCAAAGTCCAATCGGCGCTTTTGGAGGCCATGCAGGAGCGGCAGATCACCATCGGCGAAACCACTTTCCCGCTGGCGGATCCCTTCCTGGTGATGGCCACACAGAACCCCATCGAACAGGAGGGCACCTACCCATTGCCCGAGGCCCAGGTGGACCGGTTCATGCTCAAGATTCTCATCGACTACCCGGACAAGGCCGAAGAAAAGGAGATCATGAAGCGGGTGGGATTCGATGCCCCACAACCGGTGCAGCCGGTCCTTAACCCGGCGGAAATCAGCGCCATCGGCGACTTGATCAACGGCGTTTACATGGAAGAAAAACTCAAGGATTACATCGTGGATCTGGTTTTTGCCACCCGTAACCCGGCGGCCTACAACATCGATATCGCCAACTATATCCAGTTTGGGGCCTCGCCCCGGGCCACCATCTTCCTGAGCCTGGCCGCCCGGGCCTATGCCTTTTTACAGAGTCGGGCCTACGTGACGCCCCAGGACGTGAAGACCATCGCCCCGGCCGTGCTGCGCCACCGGATCCTGTTGACCTACGAAGCCGAAGCCGAAGACATCGACACCGACCGGATCATCGGCCGCATCTTCGATTCGGTGGAAGTGCCGTAATATGCTTTCTCCCGACATTATTAAAAAGATCAAGAAAGTTCACATCAAGACCGGCCGCGTGGTTAACACGCTCATGGCCGGGCAGTACCGTTCGGTATTCCGGGGGGTGGGCATCGAGTTCGAAGAGGTGCGCGAGTACTCCCCCGGCGATGATGTAAAAAGCATTGACTGGAAGGTGTCGGCCCGAATGGGAAAGCCCTTCATCAAGCGCTACCGGGAGGAACGGGAGCAGGTGGTCATGCTCCTGGTGGACATGAGCGGCTCCGGCCGCTTCGGCACCATGGAAAGCATCAAGCGGGAGACCGCCGCGGAAATCGCCGCCATCCTGGCCTTCAACGCCATCCGCAACAACGATAAGGCCGGGGCCATTTTGTTCACCGATCAGGTGGAGCGCTACATCCCCCCAAAAAAGGGATCGGCCCACGTGTGGCGGCTCATCCGGGAAATCTTCACCTTCCAGCCCAAGCACACCGGCACCGATATTGTCGAAGCGGTGGATTTTCTGGCCCGGGTGTGCCGCAAACGGACCGTAGCCTTCCTGGTTTCCGATTTTCTTACCGAAGACTTCGGCCGGAGCACGACACTGAGAATCAAGTCGGCCGCCAGAAAGCACGAACTGATCAGCGTCCTGGTCACCGATCCCGGGGAATTTCGGCTGCCCGACGGAGGGATCATCGCCTTTCAGGACCTGGAAACCGGGGCCATTCGCTACCTGGACGGACTGCATCGAAATGCCCACGGAAGGCGATGCGGCCGATGCCCTGGTGCGCTATTTCAGATACCGGGAGCGGCGGCGATGAAACGAATACCATCCATCGGCGGCGGCCTGGTTCTGTTTCTTGCGCTCTTGCCGGCCATCCCGGCCATGGGTGCAGGAACCGCTGCCCTCCCCAATCCGCCACCCGAAGCCGATGCACCCCTTCCGGACGCCCCGGCACCCATGACCGACATCCACGACATCCTGCCACCGGTGTCGGTGGGCATATATGCCCCCTGGCTGGTCCCCGTTCTGCTGGCCCTGGCCGCAGCGGCGATTCTGGCTGTGGCCTGGTGGTTTTGGAAAAAATACAAAAAGGCCCGGATCATCGAAACCATCATTCCCGAACTGCCCCCGGAAATGACGGCCATGCAAGCGCTGGATGAAATCTCCGATGTGTGTCGGCTGGGCGGAAAGACCTTTTACTTCCGCCTGTCGGCCATCCTGCGGCAATACGTTTTCGGCCGCTTTGCGGTGGGCGCTCCGGAGATGACCACCGAAGAGTTCGTCGGCGGGGAGACGGCGGTGGAAAAACAGATGGAAACAGATCTGTTTTTTGCCCGGGAGTTTGTAAGAAAAACAACCCCAACGACTGATACTGAAAACCGCACCAGCGGCGGGGAACCTCCGAAAGTGCTTCTCCTTATTTAGACTCTCTTTGTCATGTTTTTTATGCAACGACAGGGTTAACCTATGCTGCGATTCGCAACCCCCTATATTCTCTTTCTGCTGCTGCTGTTGCCGGTAATGGCTTGGTATCGCTACCGGCGGCATCAAACCCCCGCCATGGCCATCAGCGCCCTGTTTCCAGCAGCGGGCATCCCGGCATCGCCGGCCCTGCGGCTCCGCCTGCTGGTGCCGGCCATCAAATACGCGGTACTTTGCCTGATGGTGGTGGCCCTGGCCCGGCCCCAGTGGGGCACTGAGCGCACCGAAGTGCTCACCGAAGGCATCAACATCGTGCTGGCCCTGGATCTGTCTGAAAGCATGGCGGCCCTGGACTTCAAGAAAAAACGACGGGTGGTCAACCGGTTGGAAGCGGTCAAAGGCGTGGTACAAGAATTTGTCGCCAAACGAAGCGGCGACCGAATCGGCATGGTGGTCTTCGGCACCCACGCCTATACCCAGCTGCCCCTGACCCGGGACTACAACACCATGGTCAGCATCCTGGACCGACTGGAAATCGGTGCCGCGGGAAAAAGAACGGCCATCGGCGATGCCATCGGCATCTCGTTGAAGCGGCTGGCCGATATCGAGAGCAAATCCAACATCATCATCTTGCTCACCGACGGCCAGAGCAATGCCGGAGAACTGTCGCCTGACACTGCCGGTGAAATCGCCGTGCAGAAAGAAGTAAAGATCTACACCATCGGCGTGGGCACCCGGGGCAAAGCGCCCTTTCTGGTCAAGGACCCCCTGTTCGGCGAACGCTATGTGTACCAGCCGGTAAATATTGACGAAGAGACCCTGCGGGCCATTGCCGACAAGACCGGGGGGCTTTATTTCAGGGCCGAAAACCTGGAGGGGCTGCAGCAGATTTATGACACTATCGACGCCATGGAGACCACCGAGGTTAAGGTGGACATCTTTGCCGAATACAACGAGATCTACCCATGGCTCCTGATCCCGGCACTGGTGCTGCTGCCCCTTTACGTAATTTTGCGAAACACGAGATACTTGATCATCCCATGACCTTTTTCAGAACCGAAATGCTGTTTTTCATCTGGGCTGTACCGGTGTTGTTTCTCGTAATCTTTTATGGCATGCGGCGGCGGCGTGAAATAATGAGCCGATTTTCCACTGCCCACGGCCTCAGTGTCATCGCCCCGGACACGGTCGGCGTCCGGCGGTGGGTCAAGGGATCGCTGCTCATGGGCACGGTGCTCTTTACCGCCGTGGCCATGGCCGGGCCTAAATACGGCTACCGCTGGCAGGAGATCCGCCAGCAGGGAGTGGACATCATCATCGTCCTGGACTGCTCCCGCTCCATGACCGCCGCCGACACCCAGCCCTCCCGCCTGGAGCGCGCCAAGCGGGAGGTCTTCGACCTGCTGGCCATGCTCAAAGGTGACCGGGTGGGGCTGGTGGCCTTTGCCGGCACCGCTTTTCTCCAGTGCCCGTTGACCCTGGACTACGACGCCTTCAACCTGTTTCTCAATGCCCTCTCGCCCGATTATCTTCCGGTGGGCGGCACCGACATCACCGGCGCCCTGGAAACGGCCCTGGACAGCTTCGACGAAAAGAGTACGACGGATAAAGCCGTGGTACTCATCACCGACGGTGAGAACACGGGCGACGGCGACCCCTTGAAGGCGGCCGAGGCTTTGAAAGAGCAGAAAGTCAAGCTGTTCTGCATCGGGGTGGGCGGAACCGAGGGGGTACCGGTGCCCGAACCGGCCGGGGGCTTCAAAAAGGATCGCGCCGGACAGATTGTTCTCTCCCGCCTGGATGAAAACACGTTGAAACAAATGGCCGTCGTCACCGGCGGCACCTACGTGCGCTCCGTGGCCGGGGACCGCTTTCAGTGGCCCCTGGCCCTGGCGCTGCTCTGCCTCGTGGTCGAACTGATGCTGCCCGTGGCCCGGAAAACCATCGCTGTCTCGCTGCTGGCTGCATTGATGCTCCTGCCGCTGCAATCGGCCGATGCCAACGACACCCGCGCCGGTATCACTGCCTATGAAAAGGGAGACTTCGAACAGGCCCTCAAGCACTTCACCGATGCCCAGCTCAACGCCCCGGACAAGCCTGAAATACTTTACAATGTGGCCGATGCCTACTATAAAACCGGCAATTTCGATGCGGCGGCTGAGCATTACAAGCAGGTGATGGAGACCGATGACACGCAGTTGAAACGAAAGGTCTTGTACAATCTGGGCAACGCCGAATTTCGGCGGGGCAACGCCAAGGAAGCCATTGGCCACTACGAGGCGGCGCTGTCCATCGATCCCGACGACCAATTGACCAAAGAGAACCTGGAATTCGTGAAAAAGGTCGTGGAACAGCAACAGCAGCAATCGGGTGACGGCCGGAAGGATCGCGACAAAAACGAGCAGGGCCGGGAGAATGAAGCCAAATCCGATGAGGGTCAGGGTTCGCAAGCGTCCGAGGATCAGCAACCGCCGCAGGATAAGGATCAGACTCGGAAAAACCAATCGGAAGGCGAACAGGAGCAGCCAAAACCCGAATTTGGGGATGAGATAGATGAACAGCAGGCCCAGCAGGCTGCCCAGGCCAGCGAATCCCAAAAGGATCAACAACAATCCACACAACCCCAAGCGGCCCAGCCGGGCGAGCAGGAGGGTGACCCCCGGCAGGCCGAGCGGATGCTGAACCGCCTCCAGGATCAGCCGGGCCGGTCCCTGATGCCCGCCACCGGCAAACGGACCGTGGAGAAGGACTGGTAATGATCAGACAGCTGGTCATGGCGATGGGTCTGTTTCTGACGGCGACGGCAATCGCCGATGCCGCCAGCGTGCGTGCCGTGGTGGACCGCAACCAGGCCACTGTGGGGGAGTCCATCGCCCTGCAGGTGACCATCACCGGCGGCAAGGGGGAGGCCGACTTTTCCGGGCTTGCCGATTTCAAGACCATCTCCCGGGGCAGCAGCAGCAGCTTCCAGATGATCAACGGTCGCACCTCCCGGCAGCTGATCCATAATTATGTCCTCATTCCCTTGAATGCCGGAAACCTGACCATCCCGGCCATCCCTGTGACCATTGACGGCAAGGTCCACTATACGACCCCCATCAGCGTAACGGTTTCCAAAGAGCCGCCGGCCGACAGCGGAAAGCGCGATGTTTATGTGACCGCCGACGTTTCGGAACCATCCCCATGGATCGGTCAACAGCTTACCTATACCTTCCGGCTTTTCAACGCCGTCCAGGTGGCTGATGCCAAGTTCCAGGCCCCGGATTTTAAGGGGTTCAATGCCGAGGAACTGGAGAAGCGTAAATCCTATCGAACGGTCATCAACGGCCGGGAATTCGTCGTGACGGAGGTGATTTTTATCCTGGTTTCCGTGAAAACAGGAGTCTTGGAGATTGAACCGGCGGTGCTTCAGGTGGGCCTGCTGCAGCGCAGCCGCCGGCCGAAACCGTTTTCCGGAATGGATTCCTTTTTCGGCCGCACGGAAATGACCACCCGGATTCTGCAGACGGACTCGGAGACGGTCAATGTCCGCGCCCTGCCACTCATACAGCCGGGAACTTCTTTTTCCGGCCTGGTGGGCCGGTTTGAGATTTCCGCCACCCTGAACAAGATGGCCATCAAAGTGGGAGATTCAACCACGCTGGCCGTCACCATCGCGGGCTCCGGCAACATCATGGATGCCCCGGCACCGACCATCCCCGCTCCGAGCAAATTCAAAACCTACGCCGACAATCCCGAAGAACAGGTCCAACTGGGACCGGAAGGCTACTCGGGAAGCAAGATTTTTCGTACTGCCCTGGTTCCCGTACAGCTGGGCCAATACCGCATCGATCCCATCGTGTTGGCCTATTTTGACGTGGATGCAGGTCAGTACCGAAAAATCTCTACCTCGGCCTTCAACGTCACCGTCTCCCCATCCGACACCGCGGCAACCGACATCGATGTGTTCCGTGCCACACCCACGGAAACCCCATCCTTGAAAAAACGCGTGGAGTTTACCGGGCGGGACATCCTGCCGTTGAAGGAGAGCTTGGACGCCATCGCATACCAACGGTCCCTGTCTTTCCTGTGGTTCGCTCTTTTTCTGGCAATCCCGGCGGTTGGCTTTCTAATCGTCCGCACGGTGATACAGATGACCCAAAAGGATGACTCACCGGGCCGGATCATGGCCGAGCGGGCTAAACAGGCCCTGAAAACCGCCGCATCCGCCGGCAGCTCGGATGCGGACTTTCTCTCGGCCCTTTACCGGGCCCTGGTATCGGCCATCCTCGGCACGCAGGGCATAATGGGCACATCCCTCACCTGGTCAGAGGCAAAAGAGCGGCTTGTCGACATCGGGTGGGATGCGGATGATGCCGCATCCACCGCACGGCTGCTGGAAGCAATCGAATCCTTCAACTACTCCGGCGGCAAGCTGAACGAAGAAAAACGGGCGGATTTAATGGATCGAACCCGGAAAGCGGTGCGGAGGCTGATCCGATGAAACGATTGTTGCTGACAACAGGAAGCCTTTTGTTGCTCCTGACGCTTGCCGCCACCGCCCCGGCATCGCAAACTGCCCGCACCTTCATGGACGGCGCAGAAGCCTACCGCAACGGGGATTGGCCTGCCGCCATCGTCGCCTTTGAAAGCCTCGCCGACGGCGGGGTGAATAACGGCAAGCTTTACTACAACATAGGCAACGCGTACTTGAAAAACGATGACCTGGGCCGGGCCCTGCTGTGGTACGAGCGGGCACTGAAGCGCATTCCGGACGACCCGGATCTGCGCTTCAACTACGACTATGCCCTGACCCTCACCAAGGATGAACAAGGGGAAAAAGAATCGCCACTGCTGCGCATCCTCTTTTTCTGGAAATACCAGTTGAGCCATTCAACCGTTCGCTGGATTGCCATCCTCCTCAACGCCGCCTTGTGGACCGTTCTGTCGGTCCTGGTTATCCGAAAAAAGCGCCTCCTTCGCCCCACCGTCATTCTCCTGGTCGCCGGCACGGTAATTTTCTCTGGAACAGCTGCCTTCAACTATGTCGAGGCTACCCAGTTCCGCCACGCCGTGATTCTTCCCGAACAGGCAGCCGTACGTTCCGGTTTTACCGACACCGCCACTCAGCTCTTCGTCCTGCACGCCGGCACCAAAGTCCGGGTGGAGCGGGAATCCGAAACCCACCTGCTCATCCGCTACACCGAGGATAAGATGGGCTGGGTTAAAAAAGCCGATGCCGGGATGATTTGACCGGTAGGGCCAGGACCGGCTGATTTTTAACAACCATTTTAGAGACAAACACATCGCGCCAATTCTTTTTTTCATATCAGACCTTGCCAAGACCCATTCAATGCAATAAATTTGCATTGAGATTTTTTCCTCAGAAATGAAAACGTGAACAGGCCTGTAAGGTTGACGATGAACTGCTTTAAAGCATCAATATTGACTACTTTAACAATTTTATATGGGTTTGTGGCCAGTGGATGGGCGGCGGATCGCGTTTCTGTTTTCGTCAGCATTGCCCCCCAGCGCTACTTCGTGCAACAGATTGGCAAAGACCTGGTGGATGTACAGGTGCTGGTGGAACCCGGTGCCGATCCGCACACCTATGAACCCAAACCAAAGCAGATGATGGCCCTGTCCAAGGCGGCGCTTTACTTTGCCATCGGCATCGAGTTTGAAGCCGCAAAGCTGGGAAAAATCACTGCCATGAACCCACGTATGCAGGTGGTTCATACCGATCATGGCATCATGAAGCTGCCCATGGCAGCCCATGGCCACCCGCAGAAAGCGGGTCACCATGAAACGGCATACCGCGAGAACGGTGATCATCACCACCCCGGCAGCCTTGATCCCCACATCTGGCTATCCCCGCCCCTGGTGATGATGCAGGCCAGATCGATCCTCACGGCACTTCAGACCGTTGACCCTGCCCATCGGTTGGCGTACGAAGCCAATTACCGGGCGTTTACGCTGGAACTCGTGGATCTGGATGCCCATCTGAGAGAGACCTTTGACAGTTTGAAGGGATCGTCCTTCATGGTGTTTCATCCCTCATGGGGCACCTTTGCCCACACCTACGGACTGAAACAGGTGCCCATCGAAACCGAAGGCAAAAGCCCCAAGCCGGCACAGCTCAAAAAACTGATCGAACATGCGCGGTCGAACCATATCAAGGTCGTTTTCGTGCAGCCACCAATTTGCGCCAGGCAGCCGAGGAATTAAAAAATGCATTTAAATGATATCGAGATGTGTGATCCCATCATCCAGATAGCGGATCTCGACTTTGCCTACCATGGGCAGAGCGTGCTTCAGGACGTTAATTTGGAGGTGTTGGAGGGGGATTTCATCGCCATGATCGGTCCCAACGGCGGCGGCAAGACCACCCTGCTCAAGCTCATGCTGGGGCTGCTCAAGCCGGACAGAGGCCGGATCCGGGTCATGGGGAAACCGGCCACAAGCGTCTCCCATCACATCGGTTATGTGCCCCAGGATGTTCACATCAACCGCCGTTTCCCCATTACGGCCCTTGATGTGGTGCTCATGGGAAAGCTGGCGCCCGGAAAACGATGGTCCAAAAACGCCGAACAGGATCGCCGGGACGCTCTGGAGGCGTTGGACCGAATCGACATGGCCGACTATACCCACCGCCGGATCGGGGAACTGTCCGGCGGTCAGCGCCAGCGGGTGTTTATCGCCCGGGCCCTGGTAACCCGGCCCCGGCTGCTTTTGCTGGACGAACCCACGGCCAGCATTGATTCCAAGGGTCAGACGGATTTTTACCTGCTGCTCAAACGGCTGAACCGGGAGGTGACTATCGTTGTGGTCAGCCATGACCTGCTGGTGATCTCCACCTACGTGAAGTCCGTGGCCTGCGTGAACCGCCGGCTGCACTATCACCATCAGGCCGAAATCACCGGCGATATGCTGGAAACCATGTATCCGTGCACCGTGGAAGAGGCCTGCCCCGTGGAACTGGTGACCCACGGTCATCTGCCTCACCGGGTGCTGAAGCACCACAAGGAGTGATGGATGGTTGAGGCCCTGCAGTTCGAGTTCATGCGCAATGCCATGGCTGCCGGCCTGCTGGCAAGCGTCATCTGCGGCATCATGGGCACCCTGGTGGTGGTGAACCGCATCGTTTTCCTCTCCGGCGGCATCGCCCACGCCGCTTACGGCGGCATCGGCATGGCCTTTTACTTTGGCTGGCCTTACCTGGCCAGCACCCTGGGCTTTTCTCTGGGTGCAGCGATGGTCATGGCCGCCGTCACTTTGAATGCCAAACACCGGGCCGACACCATCATCGGCGTTATTTGGGCCCTGGGCATGGCCTGCGGCATCATCCTGATCGACCTGAGCCCCGGCTACAACGTGGATCTCATGAGCTACCTGTTCGGCAGCATCCTGACCGTGCCGGACGCCGATCTGTGGATCATGGTGGCCATGGGGCTTTTCATCGTGGGCCTGGTAGCCGTCTATTACAAAGATCTGCTGGCCCTCTCCTATGATGAGGAGTTTGCCCGTATCCGCGGGGTGCCGGTGACCGCCCTGTACTTTCTGCTCATCGGCATGCTGGCGGTGACCGTGGTGATGGTGATCCAGGTGGTGGGACTGATCCTGGTGATCGCGCTGCTTACCATTCCTCCCTTTATCATGGAAAAGTATGCCCGGTCCATGCTGCAGATGATGATCGGATCCAGTGTATTGGGTGTTCTGTTTACCATTGTCGGGCTATGGATTTCCTACGCCTTCGACCTTACCTCGGGGGCATCCATTATAATGGTGGCAGGCATCTTTTTCTTTCTGAACCTGCTGGTTGAGCGGTTGATCCCCGATCGCAGAAAGTCCGCGACATCCCTGATTCCGGAATAAAACATCGCCGTGGATCCGCAGAGGAGCTGACATGTGCAATCAATGCAATTACGAAAACCTGCTGAACGCGTCGGATCTGAATGCGACCGACAACCGGCTTCGTGTGCTTGAAGTAATCGGCAACAACAGCTACCCCCTGTCCGCCGCCGATATTTTCACAACCCTGAAGCGAACCTGCAGCATCAACCGGGTCACCGTCTACCGCATCCTGGATCTGCTGGTGGAGCGCGGAATAGTGGATCGCATCAGCACCGGCGGACGGGCCTTTTACTATGGTATGGCGCCCAATGAAAACCACCACCCCCATCCCCATTTTTACTGCACGCGTTGCGGCCAGATGGACTGTTTGACGCAGGACAGCCTGAATGTGGACACGAAGGCGTTGTGGAAAACCTTTCCCGGCCGAATCGACAAAGTGGAAGTCCGCGTGGACGGCATCTGCAAAAACTGCATGAAGTAGCAGTATCTGCTTTTGATAAAATCGTAAAAAGTCCGATTTAGACGGTTTCGTAAAAAGTTCAAATTCAAGGCATGCAAATTTTGTAATCATGAGGCGTACTTATCGTACGTTGAATGATTACGAAATGCAGCACAACGCAGAAGTTGGACTTTTTACGAGACCGTCGTTTTTCTAATTGATTATCGACTCAAACGCCCGCCAATCCCAGGGCGGACGTTGGCTATCCGATATGTCGACACCCGGCCAGGGCCACTGTTGCGGAATCGGACTGGAAAACACCAACCGTTCTCCACGGGTGGGATGATCCACCTTCAACTCGTGGGCCAGCAGAGCGATCTGCCGGCCGTGGAGCGGGGCATCGGCGCCATAGCGAAGGTCCCCCAGGATCGGGTATCCCAAGTTGGCCAGCTGGATACGGATCTGGTGACGCCGGCCGGTTTCCAGAGAGATCCGCAGCAGGCTTTTGTCGCGATCCGTACCGAGGACCGTATAGCGCAGCCGCGCCTCCTGGCTGCTATCCGTGGGTGCCGGTACCACACGGCTCAAGCGGTCGTGGCGTTCGATGTGATGGATCAGCCGACCGGATTCACTGGAAACCGTTCCGCTGACCACGGCCAGGTAATGCTTCTGCACGGTCCGCTCCCGGAACTGTTTGGACAGGCGACCGGCCGCTTTGGATGTACGGGCAAACAGAACCACCCCGGCCACCGGCCGATCCAGCCGGTGAACCATGGCCAGAAACACCTTGCCCGGCTTATGGTAACGCTCCTTGAGCCACTGTTTGCCCAGATCCAGCAGGCAACCGTCGCCGGTACGATCCCCTTGCACCAGCAGTCCTGATGGTTTATAAACCGCCAGCAAGTGGTTGTCCTCATAAAGGACAGGCCAGCGGGGATCAAAAAAACAAAGCGGTTTGGTTTTACAAGGAGTGGCGTCCATGACTTTGACCGGACCGTAGAAAACGATACGCTAGCAAGCGACTGTGTGTTATTGATTTGAACACTCCATGAATTATACAGCTATAGGCTTTAAGAAAATGTTTTTGGCAAGGATAGAGGGAGGAAGCTGTATTGTAATACTGCGACGACCGATAACGCAGTCCAGAAACATTTTCTTAAAGCCTATTCAGGGGTAGCACGTGACGCATAGCGATACAAGCTCTTCTCAAAGGCAACGCGGTAGGGGAAGAAAAAAGCCCCCCGGCCCCGAGCAGATGGACGCGCTGCTGAAACGCTGCGGGATCAACCTTGCGGCTGCTCAACTCAAGCGGCTCTGGGCCTACCACCAACTGCTGCGGCGCCATGATGCCGAGCTGAATCTCACTCGTATCCGCAATTTTGAGAACATGGTCGTCAAGCTCTATGCCGATTCCATCCTGCCGGCCCTGCACGCACCGCTGCCCTCACCGCTGCTTGACCTGGGTACCGGCCCCGGCATGCCGGGCATCCCGCTCAAAATTTTTCGGCCGGACCTTCATATCCTGCTGGCCGAGAGCCGGCAAAACCGTACTGACTTCTTGAAAACGGCCGTCTCCACACTGGGCCTGTCCGGTCTCGACGTGGTGAAACGGAGAATTGCTCCGGATTACGACCGCCCGGTAGCCGGTGTGATCACCCGGGCCGTCGAATCCATCGCCGATACGTTGGTGCGGGTTGCCGGTTGTATCATGCAGGACGGCATGGTCATCTTCATGAAAGGCCCCCGGTGCGACGAAGAAATTGAAACGGCATCACAAACGTTCTCTTCGGCTTATGAACTGGCCGATGATATCCCATACCAGATCCCCCACACCCCGCACCGGCGCCGACTGGTGGTCTTTAGACGTAAAGTCAAGCCGATCCATGCCAGGGGCACATCTCTAAATATGAAAAAACACCGCATAAAGGTCATCGAAAGCGAAAACAACGGAATTTTCAAGGATCTGAAAAAACTTCAGGGCGGACGCGGTGTGAAAAAGCAGGGCAAAACCCTGGTGTGCGGTGCCCGACTGGTGGCCGAGGTGATGCAGCGATCCCCTGAGCGCTGCCTGGCCTGGATCAGTGCCGGCGAGCGCCATCCACCCCCGCCGGATGCGCCGTGCAACCTGGAATGGGTTCAGCTGGCACCGGATCTGTTTCAGATCCTGGACCTCTTCGGAACCCGCAGTCCCATCATTTTGTACGATGTACCCACACTTGAGCCCTGGCGGTCGGATGAAGGGCTGCTGTCCGGGTGCAGCCTGCTGATCCCATTTCAGGATCCGGAAAATGTGGGGGCGGTGATTCGCTGCGGTGCTGCATTCGATGCGGATCGGATCGTCCTGCTATCTGAAAGTGCCAATCCGTTCCATCCGAAAGCGATTCGGACCTCGGCAGGCACTGTTTTTTCTACCAGGCTCTTTCATGGGCCATCCCTGGGAGCGATTCCGGAAGACCTTCCGGTGATCGCCCTTGCATCATCAGGCCGTCCGCTGGCCCGGGTTTCGTTTCCCGAATCCTTCCTCCTGCTGCCCGGCATGGAGGGCCCGGGCCTGCCCGACCGATGGGAGCGGGATGCAGTGGCCATCCCCATGGCCCCCGGCGTGGAATCCCTGAATGCCGCCGTGGCCACAGCCATCGCCCTGTACGAATGGCGCCGCGCTTCAGCCATTTAGACTGAATTAAGATACTAAATAAAAAGGGGAGCCCGAGGCTCCCCTTTTTAACACCCCATTGAATATGCCTGACTATTTTCGTCCGCTGTACTCCTGGTAGGTCATGGCCACCGTGCGGTAGACGATATGGGCCAGCTTGGAAAACGGCGTATAGGCGAACAGGCACCAGACAAATATCAGATGGATAAAATAGATGATGGCTGACAGGCCGTACATCCCGCCCAGGCGAAGCATCTCGGTCAACATACCCGTTACAGCAGCAGGATGCCGCCGATCACCAGGGCAATGCCGCTGATGTTGCCCAGCCATTTGACCGGGTTGATCTGGCGGTAGGGACCGTCGATGTGGAAAATCCATTCGGCTGCGAAAAAGCAGTTGGTAACAATGAACAGACCGATGAAACTGAAGAGCACCATCATGTGGGCTGTCGAACGATCACGGTTTTCACTGCACTCGTTGAACTTCTGGTGCGTCAGGATGGTGGGTACGGTCTTGATCAGGGCCTGGACAAAGCCGACCGGGTCGATTTTCTCTTTGTCGGTTTTGCCTTCTTTAACGGCATTGGCGTGCATGTCGCACAGGAATCGTTTCAGCCCCAGGGCAAAGACACCCACGGCGCCAAAGAAGGTGGGGATCATGATGATGTCCACCAGGTAGTTGCCGATGTAATCGGCCTGCCACAGGTGGTCACCGGTGGGAGCAAAATTGAGCCAGTTCACACCCACCATTTTCAGCAGCAGTCCTACCACCAGAAAAATCACCGCCGGGATTGCCAGCAGAATGGGCAGCTTTTTGGGATCGCTCACCATTTTGGCCACGACCTTGGGCGTGGCATACTCGATGACCGTGGCCGCGCGCACCGCCGCCAGCACATCACCGGGCTGGGCGCCGCGGGGGCACAGAGTGGAGCAGTCGCCGCAGTTGTGGCACAGCCAGACGTCGCCGTTGCCTATCAGCCGGTCCTTCAATCCCCAGGATGCCGCAATCATCTCCTTTCGGGGAAAGGGCTTGGTATCCGGGGAGATGGGGCAAGCCACAGCGCAGGTGGCGCACTGGAAGCACTTTTTGAGATCGGCGCCCCCCAGTCTGCTCACTTCCATAATAAAACCCACATCAGGTTCGACCAGATATGAATCCGCCATTGGTAACCTCCTCACTATACAAAAAAGGGGTGGAAAGGCGGCAAACGCCGCCTTTCCATCGTATCATTAAATGAATTAGAAGCCCTTGAACGGGTTGGGCCCCAGCGCCTCGATGGACTCCACGAAATCATTGATAATCTGCGGAACCTTGTCGTAATCGTCGATGGCCACTTCAAACTGGGCCACCCGCTCAGTTTCCAGAGCCAGGCTGGCCAGTGCCTCACCGATCTTTTTCATGCGGATCTCGGCCAGCTCGGAGCCTTTGACAAAGTGGCACTGGTAGTCGTCACCGTGCTTGCACCCCAACAGGAAGACGCCGTCCATGCCCTTGGACAGGGCATCCTTGATCCAGATCACGTTCATTGATCCCAAGCAACGGATTGGAATCAAACGGACGTCCGCCGAATAGGGAATCCGGTTGAGCCCGGCCATATCCAGTGCCGGGTAGGCATCGTTTTCACAGACCAGGCCCAGGATACGGAACGGCGGTTCGGTGTAGTCGTCTTCGGACGGAACGCCCACGGCCTTGACCATGGAGCCGATGCTGTCGATACTGTAGTCGGCAAAGCCGATGATGCGCTCGGGGCAGGCACCCATACAGGTACCGCAGCGGCGGCAGCGGGTGGGGTTGGGCTTGGGCGTCCCCTTTTCATCATCGTCCAGGGCCCCGAAGGGGCACTCTTCCGTACAGCGCTTGCACTGGGTACATCGCTGGAAGAAGAAGTCCGGGAAGGTCATGTCGCCGGACCGGGGATGGACACTGACCCCACGATTTGTGGATTCGAGACACTGGATGGCCTTGAGGGCCGCGCCGGAGGCGTCTTCTATGGCCTCTTCCATGGTCATGGAGCGGCGGATGGCGCCGGCGGCGTAAATGCCGGTCCGCTGGGTTTCATAGGGAAAACAGATGAAGTTGGAGTCCACATAGCTGTTGAACAGGTCGATATCCCTGAAGCCCGGGCCCTGGCGGTAGGCCAGGTTGATAACCGGGTCGTCCTTGGTCACCGGCACCATGCCGGCACCCAGGACCACCAGATCCGCCTTTACCTGAAGCTTTTCTCCCAGAAGGGTGTTTTCGGCGTCAACGATCATGCCGTTGCCGTTTTTTGCCACGCTCATGACGGCACCCTTGGTCATGAAGATGCCCGGATCCTGCTGCAGCCCCTTGTAGAACAGCTCGGAAAAGCCGGGGGTCCGCATGTGCTGGTAGAAAATAAACGCCTTGCCGTCGTCGTAGTCCTCCCGCACGTACTTGGCCTGTTTCAATGAGACCATGCTGGTGACGGAACCGGCATAGGCAAAGTCACTGTCCGATTCATCCTTGCCCGGGCTCTGGACGAAAACCACGGACTTGGCAGGCTTGCCGTCGGAGGGGCGTACGATCTTTCCGGCCTTGGCAATCGCTTCGAACTGATGGTTCGTGACCACGTCAGGTAGCTTGCCGTAGCCAAGGTGGGCGTATTCGTCACCTTCGAGGTCATCCGGTCGCCATCCGGCGGCCAGGATCACGGCACCGAACATCTCACCATCCGGATCCATCTGCAGGATGTCATTTTTACCCTCGTTGTAGGCCAGATAGGCCTCGTGCTGCTTTTCGACATCCAAGTCCTTGCCGTTTTCATCCACCTTCATCTCGTCGGGCAGCGGAAAGGGCACATCGAAAGGAATCTTCTCTCCGGGTTTTTTAAAAGTGACGGTGAATTCACCGGGCTGTCCGGCGATCCGGGCAACTTCAGTCTCGGTTTTCACGGTGATGTTGTCAAGCGCTTCCACTTCCTTGATTATAGCTTCCACCACCGGGGGGATCAGCGCATCATAGGGTGCGAAGACCGGGATCTGTTTTCTCACCTTGGCCGCATAGCCACCCAATGCAGCGGTTTTTTCGACAATAGTGACATCATAGCCGGTCTTGGCCGCGTCGATGGCTGCAGACATGCCGGTAATGCCGCCGCCCAGGACCAATATTTTCCTGGAGAGGTTCTCCACTACGTAAGGTTCCGGCAGTGTTATCTTCTCAACGCGGATCATGCCCATCTTGATGTAGTCCTCGGCCATCATCTGAACGCGGTCGAAGTTGTCCTCATCTTCTTTCTCTTCTTCCGTCAGCGCGGGAAACTCGCTGCGCGGATGGGACCAGACCACCCCTTCACGCAGGTTGACCCGGTCCACGATGCAGCCGTCGAATCGGAAAATGTCAAAGTTTACCCGGCGGGAACAGGCCGCGATGACCAGGGTGTTGGTGCCGTCGCCAATCTCTTTGTTCAGAAATTCAACGCCCTCCTTTCCACACAGAAACGGATGGGTTTTGACAGGCACGCCCTCCTCTTCCGGAACCCCGCACAGGGCCTTCACATCGAGAGATTCCCCGATGCCACAACCTTCGCAGATATATACACCATACTTTTTATCCATGGGTTACCTCCTACCTTCTCACCAGGGTTTGAATGGCTTTCAGAGCCATGCCGGTCGCATTCTGGTTGGATGAAATCACGTCTGCCGGCTTGTTGGCGCAGCCGGCGGCAAACATGCCGCCTTTCTCGAAGTCATTGACGATGAATCCGTCATCGTTGATGGTAAGATCGGCAGGCAGTTTGGTGTTGGCAGCGGTGGGCTGCATACCCGTGGCCAGAACAGCCATATCCACCGTCTGGTAAGTCTTTTCCCCGGTGACCGCATTTTCGGCAACCACGGTGATGTTCTTGGTAGCCGGATCCTCACTGACCTCGGCGACTTTGCCCTTGACCAGGATGACGTTCTCGTCTTCCTTGATCTTGTTGTAGAACTTTTCGTACCGGTCGCCGGGAGAGCGAATATCGATGTAGAAGATATACACCTTGGTGTCCGGATACTGCTCACGAATGTAGGTGGCGTGCTTCAAAGAGGCCATGCAGCAGATGTAGGAGCAGTAGGGCAGGTGATTTTCATCACGGGATCCGGCACACTGGACAAAGGCCACGCTCTCCGGCGCCTTGTCGTCGGACGGACGGACGATCTTGCCATGGGTCGGTCCGGATTTGGAAGCGAGGCGCTCTAACATCATGTTGGTAATGATGTTGTCGTACTGGCCGAAGCCCAGGTTGTCGATCCGGTGGGCGTCGTAAGGCTCCCAGCCGGTGGCCCAGACGATGGCGCCCACGGGGAGGTCGACGGTCTTGGCCTGCATCTCCAGGTCTACGGCGTCGTACTTGCAGGATTCCTTGACCTTGATGGCGTCGTCGGTGCCGATAATCTGCGGCGAGATGACGAATTTGGCCGGGAAGGCCATTTCGAAAGGCAGATAGGCGCCCTTGGTCTTGCACATACCTAAGTTGTATTCGTCGGACACTTCGGCCTGACAGGCGTCGGCACAGTCGCCGCAGCAGGTGCAGTTCTCGTTCACGTAGCGGGGGCTGATTTTTACGCTGACCGTGTAGTTGCCGGGCGTGCCGTCCACTTTCTCCACTTCCGCCAGGGTGAACACCTTGATTCTCGGGTTGTCCTTGATCCGTCTGAAGTTGATCTCCAGTCCGCAGGTGGGCGGGCATAGCTTGGGGAAATACTGATTCAGCTGTGCCACTCTTCCGCCCAGATAAGGATTCTTTTCGACCAGAAACACTTCGTACCCCACTTCAGCGGCCTCGATGGCCGTGGTCAGACCGGCGATCCCGCCGCCGACCACCATAATGCTTTCACTCGCAGGGGCTGCTTTGTCGTTTGTCATGCTATCCCTCCGTGCATCAACGTTTCTAATGGGTCATCAAAACTGGATTAATGTGAAAAGCGAAAAATCATTCCGGGCAATACCCTTTTATTGAAACTGGAAACGGGGAACTGGAAACCTGTTGCGCCATGGGAAAAGGGTCTCCAGATGCCGGTTTCACGCTCCAATGAAAAGGTGGGCATCGGGGCAAACAATAGTTTCTGCCGTGCGAGCCCAGATGGGTATTACCCGAAAACACAAGCCGTTGTACGGCAATAAAAACCTCCAGATACCCGTTTCCGGGCACCTGGAGGTCGGTTATGCGACTAAGCGATGGTTGTCACCTTGATCTTAGTCCTTGAGCATTTTGATGTAATCTTTCTTGAAGACATCCCATTCCTTCTTTTCCGGATCGAACTTGGAGTTGACGAAGCAGAACCAGTTCTCGTCATCCTGTCCCGGATAGTCACACTGATAATAGAAGCCCGGGTAGCGGGTCTCTTTGCGGTACTGGATGTGGCGCAGGTGGGACTCCACCGTCCAGATGCGGTGTTCGATCTCCCAGCATCTCATGAGTTCGTGCAGGTCGCCGGCGGCCAGTTTATCGCAGTCTTCGCGCATGACCTGGAGCAGATCCAATACGATTTCCAGACACTTGCTGGTTGTCTGGTAGAAGGTGGCGGTACCGGCACCATACTCATGGGTGGCCTTCATCAGGCGATACATCATGCCGTTGGGTTTCATATAGTTGGGGTTGATATCGATGGCCGTGGTGTACTCGCAGTGGTCGAGGAAGGTGCGGACCGGCTTGTAAATCAGGTCGACCAGCTCTTCCTTGGACTGCTTGATGGCCGGGCTGTAATCCGCGAAATCCGTGGCATAGCGCACCATCTGTTTGGCGGCGAGACGACCCTCGGCATGGGAACCCGAGGAGAACTTGTGACCGGAGCCACCCACGCCGTCGCCGGAGGTAAACAGACCCTGGACGGTGGTCATGCGGTTGTAAACCTTGCCGTTGCGGGCTTTGATTTTATATGAGTCCGGTACCCAGTCCATATCCGGACCGGAGACCCACAGGCCGCAGCAGCCGGAGTGGGAACCCAGCAGGTAAGGCTCGGTGGGCATGACCTCGGAGTTTTTCTTCTCCGGCTCACAGTCCTGAGCACACCACAGGTTGGCCTGGCCGCAGGTCATGTCGAGAAAGTCTTCCCACGCTTCGGACTCGAGGTGCTTGAGCTCTTTCTTGTCCATGGTTTCGCCGAGTGCAGCCAGGGCGGTCACGGTGTCCATCATGATGGGGCCGCGGCCTTCTTTCATCTCGAACAGCATCAAATGGTTCCGCAGGCAGGTCGGGGTGATGGCGGCCGTACCATAAGGCGCAAAGCTTTCCAGCTCAGCCTTGGCGGCGTCGCTGGCGGCAAAATTTTCGCCCAGACCGTTGAGGGCTTTGGCCTTGAACAGCAGGAACCAGGCACCCACCGGGCCATAACCGTCTTTGAAACGGGCCGGGGTGAAACGGTTTTCCATCATGGTGAGTTCGGCACCGACCTTCATGCACATGGTATAGGTGGAACCGGCGTTCCATACGGGATACCAGGCACGGCCTTTACCTTCACCGACGCTTCGGGGCTGGTAGATGTTCACTGCGCCGCCGCAGGCTACCATCATGGTCTTGCATTTGATGATGTAGACTGTGTTTTCACGGACGGAGAAACCAACGGCGCCGGCAATCTGATTCGGCACATTGGCGTCCAGCAGCAGTTCGACGATGAAGCAGCGCTCGATGATGTTGTCATCGCCTATGGCCAGCTTGGCGGCTTCGGCGACGATGCGCTTGTAGGACTCACCGTTGATCATGATCTGCCATTTACCGGTACGAACCGGTTGGGCACCACTCTTCAGGGTCCCCATTTTCTGACCCTTATTACCGTCCAGATTCTTTCCGTCATCGGTTATCTTCCAGATGGGCAGTCCCCACTCTTCGAACAGATGAACGGAATCGTCAACGTGACAGCCCAGGCTGTAGATCAGGTCTTCGCGAACCAGACCCATCAGGTCGTTGCGGACCATGCGGACGTAGTCTTCCGGAGAGTTTTCGCCGATGTAGGTGTTGATGGCGGACAGGCCCTGGGCAACGGCGCCGGATCTTTCCATGGCGGCCTTGTCGCACAGCAGAACGCTCTGGCCTTCCTTCATCCATTTTTTCACTTCAAATGCGGCACCACAGGCAGCCATACCACCGCCAACGATGAGGACATCCACCTCACGCTCTTCAACTTCAGGGTCCCGCACGGCCTTGAGTTCACCCACAGGTTTATTTGGTAATGCCATATTCTATCCTCCTTAAACGAAGATTTCAGTTATCTTAAAGCGTATTTGACCGTCTATACCTATACCAGTTGAGAAGGATCCGGATCACAAATTTCTTTGCCGTCGATCTCCTCTGTGAAAAGAAGGGGACCTTCGATATCTTTGCCCTTCTGGTCGAGATAAGCATTGGCCTGGCCTTCGGGGGTGGTCCGGATGGGGAACTTGAAGCGTTTGATGAGGCCGTTTCTGAACTTACAGGTCCACATGACGTCTTCGGTGCCCATCATGGGCATGATGGAGCTGCCCAGCGGTACGAAGTCGGCGTAGCCGCGCACTTCGATGGCCTGGGTGGGGCAGATCTTTACGCAGGAAAAGCACTCCCAGCACTGATCCGGCTCCTGGTTGTAGGCTTTCATGGAGTTGGGTTCCAGCACCATCAGGTCATTGGGACAAATGTACATGCAAGCGGTCTTGTCGCCACCCTTGCAGCCGTCACATTTTTCCGAAATTACAAAACTTGGCATTTAGTATACCTCCTACGGTTAGTTAAAAGATTTCACGCAACATACTTCCGAAACTACGGCTTAAACCTCCTGTTCGTAGCACCTCCCTTCCATAGATTAGGTGTCCGAATGGTTTCGACCCGGACAATTGCACTGGGTTACTATAAAAAACCCCATACCCTGTTTTTACAAAAAACCACGTAAAGCGGACATGAATCCAATGCGCTGCGGCATTTGTTCGATTGAATATATCGTATAAATTCGGGAAGATAGTCATTGTGCAATACAAGATAAGATGAATATCATCCGGCATGTTCATTGTCAAGAATTTTCGGCAGCATAAAATCCCAAAAGATGCAGTCATTTACATTCAAACATGCGATAGCCTACATGTCGTTGGGCCTTCCTATATGAGGTACAATATATGGTAAAAGCCTGGCCAAGAGGACCAGGTTTTCAATGCAAAAACAAATTGCCCTGAGATTGCGGTTGACAAGGATGCCCAGCATGCTACCACTGCCCCACCCGATCAGAACCCAACCGTGCAGGAGCCCGGCTATGCAGCACCCCGTCTCGCCGCTGGAAAAACATGAGACCTTCTGTTTCACCTGCTCCCCACAGGTGGCCTGCTTCAATGCCTGCTGCCGGGATCTGAACCAGGTGCTGACCCCCTATGACGTCCTGTGCCTCAAACAGTTTCTGAAAATGTCGTCCACCGATTTTCTCAATAAATACACCGAGGAGAGCACCGGCCCCGGAACCGGCCTGCCGGTGGTCTCCCTGCGGTTCAGCAATGCAGATGACCTGGCCTGTCCCTTTGTCACCGGCGCCGGCTGCCGTGTTTACCCGGCCCGGCCCGCCTCCTGCCGCACCTATCCGCTGGCCCGGGGGGTCTCCCGAAACCGGGAAACCGGAAATCTGACCGAACACTGGGCACTGATTCGAGAGCCCCATTGCCTGGGCTTTAAAAACGGACAGCCGCAGACCGTGGATGAATGGGTGGACGATCAGCAGATTGCCACCCACAACCGCATGAACGACATGATGCTGGAGTTGATCAGCCTCAAAAACCGGTTCCGGTCGGGCCCGCTGATGCCCTCCGAAAAAAAACGTGTGTTTACGGCCCTGTACGACCTGGACGCTTTCCGCGATGATCTGTTGGAAAAGGGCGTCACAACAGTGACCGCCGCCGATATCCAGGCCCTTGACCGGGCACGAACCGGTGACCTGGACCTGCTGCTCGTCGCCATGGACTGGGTCAGGAAAAACGTGTTCACCATTTCCCCGAAAAAAGCCTGAATATGAAACCCAACAAGAAAGTGGCCCTGGTGCTTGGCGGCATCAAGGGCATCGGAAAAGCCATCGGTCTGGACCTGCTGCACCGTGGCACCCGGGTGGCGGCCACCTGGTTTGACTGGCCGGAAAGCCTGGCAGCCATGCAAACCGATTTTACCGGCATTGGAACGGACCATATGATCGAACGGATCGACCTGCTGGATACCGATGCCATCTCCGGACTGGTGGAACGAATCATGGATCGGTTCGGACGTCTGGACATCCTGATCAACAACATCGAACGGGGGGGGTGGCCGGTGGTTCACGGCCGGTACACCCGGGAGCAGTGGGACCTGGAGATGGCCACCACCCTGCGGGCCAAGCAGTGGGTGTTCGAGGCCGCCCTGCCCCACCTCAATGCCTCAGGAGACGGGGTTGTGGTCAATATCTCGTCCATTGCCGGCATCGTCGGTCGCAGCGGCCCGGCCAGCTATCTCTTCAACGAAGGGTATGCGGCAGCCAATCGCGGCATCTCCCTGCTCACGGAAACCTGGGCCCGTCTGGGGGCGCCCCATGTGCGCGTGAACGAGCTGATGCTGGGCGTCGTTGAAACCCGCCACGGGCCGCAGACGCGGGGGTGGAGGCTGCTGGCCGAGGATCAGCGTCAGGCCATCGTTGACCACACCCTGCTGGCCAGAATCGGCCGGGTGGACGATGTGGTCCGGGCCGTGCGGTTTCTGTTGAATGACGCTCCGTATATGACAGGAAGCGTGATCCGGCTCGACGGCGGCTACCCCCTGGGCGGTGAACCCGTCGCCCCCATGCCCGAGGGAGTCGTATAGCACCGGCCATGTTCCACACAAAAAAGACATAAAAACCACCACCGCCATCCAGGCCCTTAGGCGTACTTCAACTTCACCGCCTCCACGATCCGGCCGCGACGCAACCGGTCCCGGGGGTCCTTGCCGGTCCCTGCCAGAATTTTCGTCAGATAGGTCTGTTGGTTGTCGATGGCCCGCTGGTAGAGGTCTTCATCGATGTTCCACCGATCCTTGAAGTGGAGGACCATAAAGCGATTCGAAGCGCCCAGATGGGTTTCAAAACGGTCCGCCATACGGATGTAAAAATCCGTTGACTGATTCAGCAGATCCAGCTCGTCACAATAGTCGTCGATGCGGGCCTCGTCCAGTTCGTAGAACAAAAAGAGCAGCTTTTCCAAGTAGGTACGATCGGCCATCTGGGCTAGAATGTCCGCCGTTGCCAGCATCTTGCCGATCCGTTCGGTAGTTTTGTCCGGAAACGGAACGGATGTCAGGTCGCAGTTGAGATCGGTGCAGTGAATCATCGCCATGCAGGGGTGGGTCTCTTTTTCCTGCAGGCCGAAGAGAGCGAAGTGCCGTTGGACGAAATCCATGCCGCGCCGAACGTGGCTGAACGTGTACTTGGCGCCGGTGCCGTTTGTGTCTTCACTGTTTTGCAGGTATCCCGCATCGTGCAGCAGGGCCGCCACCAGCCCCTGGTGAACCTGTCGGGGGGAAAAATGGATGCCTGTCTCCGCCGCACCATGAAGGAGCCGGACCATGGCCAGAAAGCAATCGGTGACATGCTTCAGGTTGTGATAATCGGTATTGCATCCGTTTGTGTCTTCCCACTCTCCCTGGTACAGCGACACGGTTTGGTTGAATGCATACCGGATCGCCAACGGATCCGTATCCGGGGAGAATCTCGCAACAACGGTTATCGCCTCGTCCAAAACCGCTTCCGGGGATTCCATTTGAACCAGATTCGCCAACTGGGTTTCAGCCATGCCTGGGTTGTCCTTCCTGTTGACGGCAGTCAAGTGCCCTGCCGTTGAAATCAATGGCCCCACCAACGCCAGACCGTTGAACGCCGAGGGGCGGGGATGAACCGTCTCGCCTAAAAGCACGGCCACGGCGTTTCTGTCTGCCATGGATCGGATTAAACTTCAACCCTATTTTTTAGTCTGGCAAGGATCGGGTTCACTGTCCTGCCGCATCGGCCAATGGCTATTGCGGTTCAACAGGATAGTTGATACATATAGGTTTCCGGCCAAAGGTAGAGGAACAGATCAAATGAGAGTGGTTACAAGACCCGATTTCGATGGCGTGGTTTGTGCCGTCTTGCTGATGGATGCGCTGCATATCGCCCCGCCAGTGCTATGGGTCCAGCCCAGCGACATGCAGCACCGGCGGGTGGCTATTCAAAACGGCGACGTCATCGCCAACCTGCCCTTTCACGAAAAGTGCCACCTGTGGTTTGATCACCACTATTCCAATCAGCCGAAGACACCCGTGGACGGAATGTTTAAAATTGCTCCGTCTGCCGCCGGTATTGTCTATGAATACTACCGGGAACGCCTGGATCGGGACTACGCCGAACTGGTTCGCCAGACCGACCGCATCGATTCGGCAGATTTGACATTGGATGAAATTCTGCGCCCGGAAAACTACCCCTACGTCCTGCTTTCGATGACCATCACCAACCACGACCCATCCGAGGCGGGCTACTGGAATCATCTGGTTACTTTGCTGCGAATCCGATCCATGGCCCAGGTGATGGACGATTCGGAGGTGAAACAACGATGCCGGCAGGTGGTAGCGGCCAACATCGCCTACGAAAAGGCCCTCAAGGCACACACCACGCTGGTGGACCATGTCTCCATCACCGATTTCCGGGGCCTTGATCCGACGCCAAACGGCAACCGCTTTCTGGTCTATTCTCTGTTGCCCGATTGCACGGTGAATGTCAAAATCGTTAACGATGAAGACAACCTGGCCAGCATCAAGGTGGGGCACAGCATCCTGAACCGGGGCTGTGACGTGAATGTGGGAAAGATGCTCTCCACCTTCGAAGGGGGCGGTCATCCCGGTGCCGGGGCCTGCCGCTTCGCCCGGGAAAAGGCGCCGGACTATCTGAAACGCATCGTACAAATCCTGAAAAAAAACGTCCCCGTCTGAGGCTCGAATGCGAATACGCTTTTCCGCCGCTGGCGACGGGGTCAGCGAGAGCCCGGTAAACCGATAAGCGCCCCATTCGGTGAAGCGTTTCCACGCCTTGCCGCATAAAGGCGTCAGTCAACCACAAAAACCCTGGAGGAAAGATTGTCCACCAGTGGTCAACGACCATACCATCACGGAGACTTGCGCCGATCCCTGATCCAGGCCGGATCGAAGCTGATCGAGGAGAAGGGGCTGGCCGGGTTGAGCCTGCGGGAAGTGGCCCGGGCCGCCGGCGTCAGCCATACGGCACCTTACCGGCATTTCCAGGACAAGGCCGATCTGATCGCGGCTATCGCCCAGGTGGGGTTTGAACAGCTCACCGATGGCGCCGGCAAAGCGGCCCGGCGTCATGACGGTGATCCGAAAAAACAGTTTGTGGCCGCATCGGTGCAGTACATTCTTTTCGGGGTCAAGCACCCCCGCATGGCCCATCTGCTTTTCGGCGGCGTGATCAACATGCGGACCGCCCCGCGAGCCCTGAAGCAGGCCTCGTGGGCCGCTTTTCAGCTGGTGGAAACCATCATCAACAATGGGAAAAGGGCGGGTGTATTCCGGAACCGCGACACCATGGAACTGGCGGTGACCACCTGGTCCGGCATACACGGCCTCGCCCAGCTGATCTCCTGCGGCTACCTGACCCGTCTGGCCGCCACGCACCGGCAGGTGGAAACCCTGGGGAAAATGGTGAGCCAGCTGCTCCTGACCGGCATTCTCAATACGGATGAAAAAAGTGAGGGCACTATCCACCAGCAAACATCGCTTTGATCCGCTCCCGGCTCTCCACCAGCATCTTGCGGTTTGGTTCGAATATTTCCAGGGTGATGGTGTCATCATACCCGGTGGCCTTCAGATGCCGCACCAAATTCGCAAATTTGACCGTTCCCCGACCCACGGCCAGATGGTCGTCCCGCTTGCCCTGGTTGTCACTGATGTGAATGTGGCCGATCCGATTACCAAACCGGCCCACCAGCTCCTTCAGGCGCCGACCCCGCCGGTCGTCGATGTTGGCGTGGCCCGTGTCCAGGGTCAGTTTCAGGGATGGGAAGGCCTTGAATATCTCTTCAAAATCATCCGGTTCCACGCCCAGCTGGTATCGGGGAAACATGTTTTCCAGACAGATGGTCGTGTCCAGGTGTTGGGCAGCCTCCACCATTTCCGATAAAAAATCAAAGGCGTAACCTTTGACCGTGTCCAGAACAAAGGCACCCATGCCACCGGCCATGCTGGGGTGCAAAACCACTTTTTTTGCCCCAAGGTCGGCAGCCACGTCCAGGGATTGTCGCATCTCCATCACCGATGCCCGCCGGAGGCTCTCGGTGAGATCGGCGGTGGTTAGGAAGGTGGGCAGGTGGCAGACCAGGCCCATGCCGTTGTCCTTTAGTGCTTGGGTGATGGCCGCCCGGGCGGCAGAAAGAATGCTGTGATGGGCCATGGGCGGATCCATGGCCAGTTCCAGATAGTCGAACCCCAGCCGGGCAAACGTTTCGATTTCATCCAGTACCGGCGTTACCGGAAAATTCATGGCGCCAAATAACATGCAATACCCCCATGGATGGTCAGGTCTGTCGGTTTTTGGCATACTCAAGAGTGTGGATCTATTTATTTCCGAGGCCTTCACAACCCCCGGCCCAGGGGAAAGGTAAAAGTGGGCTTCTTCGGGCTCGCGTGGACCATTAAAATACCGGCGGCAATAAAAACCATGGCGACAATGAGATTGGGTGTGATGGGTTCGTCCAGCAGGAGCCCGCTGAACACCACACCGGCAATGGGCATGATGAACACAAAGGAATGCAGGGTGGACGCCCCGTAGCGTTGGAGCATGGTGCTCCAAGCCACAAAACCGAAGGCGGCGCTGACCAGGCTCTGGTAGGCATAGGCGCCGAGTACTGTCGGGTTCAGGTTGAAAAGCATCTCACTATCCCACAAGAGCCCGGCTGACAGGAAAACAGGAACAGAAAAGATCATGGGATAAAGTACCAGGTGAAACGGAGAATAGTCATTGATGATGCGCTTGGTGTAGACCACATTACAGGACCAGATGACCACCGCCGCCAGGATGATCAGATCCCCGGTGTGAAGCGATCTGGAAAAACCCTGTGTGCCGGAAAACATGAAGGCCACACCGGAAAAGCCCATCACGATCCCCACCATTTTTTTCCACGTGATTTGTTCACCATGGATGAACCGGTGGGAAAGGAACAATACGAAAAACGGCAGCAGATTGGAGATCAGCACCCCCCTGGAGGCATATGCGAAATGAGCGGCCGGTAACGCGTGCCCAGCAGGCGATTGCGATAGCGGCCAGGGCAAAACGAAGCCCCGCGGTGGTCAATGGTCCCATACCGGTCAGGGACAGCTTGATGGCCACGGCATTGCCACCGAAAATCACGGTGAGAAAAACAATGAAAACCCCGGGAAGCAGGGTCATATCCGTATTGCCTGAAGATTTCAAAAGGGTGTCTGTGCCCCCGAACAGCGTTGTTCCGTCTGCCTGCACTTATCATCAAAGATCAGCATACCGCATCCAACATGAACCGCAGAAAATCCGCCACATTTTTGGCCGCAAAATGGGTGCCGGTCCGGACGGCAAAGTCCGGATCGCCGGCAAATACCGGCCCCCCGGCAACGATCCGGGTTTTCCGGGGCAGCTTTTTAGAGATGGATGTCATATCCTCTTCTGTATCGAACTGAAGGATGGTCAGTCCTAAATAATCCGGTTGGTGGCGGCGACATGCATCGATGATGGCCTCTGGCGATTGCATCAGGCCCAGGGAAATCAAACGGATGCCGATCAACACGGCAAACTTTTCGATGATCGCCAAACCCTGGCCCATGCCATCGTCCAAGGTGGCGGTGACCATGAAAGGTGGATGCTGCCAGATGCCACGCACACCCAGGTGTTCACGTAAGCGCTCCAGTTCCGATGCCGCCTCGTCAAGCTTCTGGCGGGAAGGCAAACCCTCAGCAAGCCATCGCTTGGCCACCCGGTCGACTGCGTTAAAGAATGTATTGCGCTGATCGTTCATGGCTACCCCTTTTCAGCGGCCCATGCCGGCGAACATGAAAGCGGACAATCATCAATCGGCTGAAGCACAAAGGGTAAACTGGATACCACCCCGGCCTGGGTGAGTCAAACGATGATTATTAAGCATATTTCGTCGGTGGCTTTGAGTTATTACATTTTTTTCACATCTTCCATGCACCACTCCAATTTTTTACCCATTTCAACCTGATTTTATCCTCAACAAGATCATCTAAAAAATGAAGAATTAAAAAAATCGCTTGTATTTTCAAGCAAATATAAAACACTTCGGTTGGATTGGCAATGAAATTGCTGTGCTACCGGGTAGCAACAACGATTCATCGACCCGGAGCGCCATAGTAAAGGAGATACTATATGATCGATTTCATTCTTGCCGGACTGAGCGCTGGACTTTTCGCTTTTTTGACACTTTTTATCGTCTCTTTTATCACCCTGGGAGTGATTACCGGCATCGTTCATTTGGTTGTCGTTTTCTATCGAAGTCTCTTTGGCGATAAATCCCGTGCTTATCAGGAACAGACCGCATGATGGTAATCGTCCGGATGAAAGGCGAGGCTTTTCATTGCAGGAATTCCAACACCTATGTTAGAAATAGTTAGTGTCGTGTCTGTCCAGGAACGGGTCGCTTAACTTACAATCAAACACTTGTTCTATCGATCCAACCAAAGGAGGTCCTCTATGGCTACGTTACGGCGTTTTGTCGTTCTGATAGTTATTGCTCTGTTTTTAGCTACTTTTGGCTTGCTGATATCATGCGGCGGGGGTGGCGGGGGATCTGCAAGCGTTGGTAGCGGTTCGGGTACACTTTCATTGAGTCTAACCGATGCCTCTACGGACAGGTATCAGGCGATTTATATCACAATCGATGAGATTCAGGTTCACATGGGAGGAAACGATAACGCCCCCAACAACTGGACATCCGTCGATATGCCGGTCAGCCCGATTACATTGAACCTGCTTGAATTGATCAACGGCGTCAGGGAAAATCTGGGCCTTGCAAGCTTGTCTGCGGGTCGATATACACAGATGCGGCTGATCATCGGCAAAACCCCCGACGGTTCCATCAATTTGTTTTCCATTAAGATCGTAAAGGGTTTCGATATCCATGAAAGCCAGACCACTGAGCTGGTCTTGGACTTCGATGCATGTCGCTCCGTGGTTGAAGCGGGAAACAGTGGGAACTGGCTTCTTAAACCCACCATTAAAGTGGCTGAACTGAATGACTTTGCCATCATCCAGGGAATCGTCACTGCAAATGGGTCCGGCGTTGAAGGCGCCATGGTCAGCGCTCAGATTTTTAACGGCGCCACCACCGACCCCAAAGATCAGGTCATCGTCAAGGCTGCGACCATAACCGATGAATCCGGAGAATACAGACTTTTTGTGGAACCGGGAATCTATAACCTGGTCGCCTATGCAGACCGTGCCGAGGCTGCATTCACGACCATTATCACCAATACGGGCCAGACCTACGATAAGGATGTTGCCCTATTAGTTGTCGAAAATATGGGCCGTGTGAGCGGCAAAGTCACAATTTCCGGAGCCGATGACGAGCAAAATGCCACCTTGAGTTTCCTGCAGGATGCTTCCGGAGATCAAGTGATCGAAATAAAAGCGATCAACATATTAAATGAAGTTGAATACACTGTGGCCTTGCCAGAAGGCGACTTTAAAATAGTTGGTTCGAGTTATGGAAATACAACGACCGTCTATGACATCACAGTTGACATCACCGGTCCGACGATTCAGAATATCGTCTTGCCGTAATTTTATGAATTATTTGACCTTTCCTATCTGTAAACCACGGGGAAAACATAAAAAGTAGAGGTTCACTCGGTGTAAAAGCGCGGATCGGCATCTTGATTCCGCGCTTTTTTTGATAATGGCACTCAATTATTGACTTTTTTTCTTCGGGAAAATAAATAAAGACCGGTTGGTTTTAAAAAGGAGCGCCTCATGCCGTCAAAGGGTATTTCAACACCTCCATCAGCGACATCCTTCAAGCCACCGGGCTGACCAAGGGAGGTCTCTACTGCCATTTCAAAAGCAAGGAGGAGATCTGGCGGGCGGTTTACGATGATGCCGTGGAGATCTGGAAGGCGGTGGTCTTCAGCGACATACGATCCGTTGCCGATCCCCTGGAGCGGATTGAGCGAGCCATCGAAAACGTCCTGCTGAATTACCTGGGCAAGGAGGTGTTTGATGGCGGCTGTTTTTTCGTCAACATGCTGGTGGAGCTGTCCGGCCAGTCCGACACCATGGGCCGCCACATCCTCAAAGGGTTTGTGGGGTTTTCCAAACTGTTCCAATCCTGGCTGACCGAGGCGGAAGCCGCCGGTCTGCTCAAGCCGAACCTAGACTACCGGGAAATATCCAATTTTATCGTCATCACCTTGAACGGTGCAGCCACCTTTTATATGTCCACCCGGGACGCCGCCATCCTGCAGCAGACCAACGACCAGCTGCGTTTTTTCATCCGGCAGCTGCGTATTTGAGATGAAGGGTTCGGGGAGGTTGTTCGTTATGCCCATTGACGCAACGCCGTAGGCGAGCCAAAAGACAAGCAAGATGGGAGAGCAAAGAATTTTTTGAACGTCCAACATCGAACGTTGAACATCGAACGTTGAACTCGCTTCGCTCTGCCAGTTTATAAAAATAGGCAGAATACCTTATTCAAAATTTGACGTTGGATGTTCGACGTTCATAGCCTTTTCGCTTTGACGGCTACGTCTTTGATATTGGATAGTAATCTGCATGAATAGCGAGCTATTTCGAGGCCAATTTTATAAGGTCGGGTGAGAGTGAGGTATCAGCTAAAGATGGACTGAAGCTGAGATGCAAAAATGTGAAGTTATTTTTAAGTGAGCCCTTAGAAAGGAATATCCTCCGGTCCCTCAAAATCATCGATGGTCTCGGAAAGGTGCTGGATCACGGCGCCCTTGGCGCCTGATTGAAAAATCGTGGTCAGCTCCTGGAGCGCATCATATCCCTGCGTCGGTGTAGAAATGGATCAGCTCGCCCAGCATGCTGTCGAACTCACTGAAATAGGACAGATCGTCCAGCAGTTCGAGGTTGGTGGGGTTGGCGGCCAACCCATTCAACAGGATCGCTTTCAAATTGGGATTGGCCTGTTTAAAGTATTTGCGGATCAGCGGGAGGTTGGACGTTTCGGAATACCGCTCTTCCAGGTAGGCGTCGAGGACCTGCCGGATAACGGGCCCGCCGGTGTTTAAAAAATGGACCAGCCGCTGCTGGTTTTCTGTTTCCGGCACAGCCACATGCTCTTCCTTGATCTCTTCCTCGTATAGAGGGTCGTATTCATCATCCTGCCACGCAAACCCGGCCTCTTCCAGCCGTTCCCGATAGTCCCGGGGGTGGTTTTTCATGATCTCGCTTACCTGTGCGAATCGGTCCTCCGTGTCATTCGCTTCAAAAAAGAAACCGTCACAGGCCGCATCGATCTCCGGGTCGCCATCCGGTTCGGCCGATCCGGTAATGCATGTAAAACAGCCGTATCCGGCAACGGCGGATCCTGCCACCCAAAGGGGATTGCCACAGGCGCAGCGGACCCCATGGCGCCAGGCGGCAAGGGCGTCTTCGACGGCTGCGCGCACCGTATCGCCGTCGGCATCTTTATTCTTTCGCAGGTACTGTTCGACGAACTGATTCAATCGAACGGGAATAAAACCGGACATCGACACTCCATCTTAGGGCCTCGGAAAAAATAAAATCCACAGAGATGACGCCGGATTTTTGTTCGCCTGGTTTTATAAGATCAGGCAAGGCGCGTCGATGGTTTCATACTTGTTGTATGTGGCCATCGACACAACGCAGAACACGGGCAAAAAGACAAGTAAGATTGTGGATTTAATTATTTCCGAGGTCCTACCACGCTTGAAAGTTAGTGCCCATCCAGAAACGGTCTTTTCGCCCAATCTCTGCGTTATGCTCAAAATTTTATCCTCGGAATATCAACTATATGCCTGTGGTAAAATTTTTCCCAGGCCTTGATCTTGAACAAAAATCCTCGTTTCTGGACGGACAATAGTTGACGATCCGCATTGGTCCGGTCCGACTTCAGGGGCCTGGATCCAACCGTTTCGCTTTTATTCAGGCTTTTGACACAACCGGGTTTTGCCGTCAAGTGTTAGGCTGCATTTCCTGTGCAACGAAGATAAAGGACAACACCACAATACCGAAAATTGTATTTGAAATCGATGTGTTCCATGTGTTTGACATCATCGGGGTGGTGTTTATATTTTGTACTGCAAAATGCAGACCAAAAAATCATTTTATGCCTACTATCCATAAAAGGAGGAGATGATGCGGTTTGACCGGTTTACCATAAAATCACAGGAACTGATCCAGAACGCCCAGACTCTGGCATCCACCCGCGGCAATCAACAGATCGAGCCGGAACACCTGTTGGCGGCCATGCTCGACGAAAAGGAGGGCGTGGCTCGATCCGTATTTAAAAAGCTGGGGACCGCCGGTGACAGCATTGCCAACGCCGCGGCCAACGCCATCGACCGGCTGCCCAAGGTCAGCGGTGCAAGCGATGTTTATTTGTCAACCGCCGCCAAGGCCGTTCTCGAAGCGGCATTTGTCGAAGCTGGAAAGATGAAGGACGAATACACCAGCGTCGAGCACATTCTCCTGGCCCTGTGCGACAAGAAGGCAGGTGAAGCCGGCCGCATCCTGGCTTCGTCAGGAGTCAGCCGCGATGCCATCTTGAAGGTGCTCATTGAGATCCGGGGCAACCAGCGAATCACCGATCCCAATCCCGAAGAAAAGTACGAAGCGCTGAAAAAATTCAGCCGGAATCTGACGGATATGGCTCGCAGCGGCAAGCTGGACCCTGTGATCGGAAGAGACGACGAAATCCGGCGCATCGTTCAGGTGCTCTCCCGCCGGACCAAGAACAACCCGGTACTCATTGGCGAGCCCGGCGTGGGCAAAACCGCCATCGTGGAAGGCCTGGCCCAGCGGATCGTGGCCGGGGACGTCTCCGAAAGCCTGAAAAACCGGCGGCTGGTGGCCCTGGACATGGGCGCCCTGATTGCCGGCGCCAAGTACCGGGGCGAGTTCGAGGACCGCCTCAAGGCCGTGCTAAAAGAGGTGGAAAAAGCCGAAGGCGAAGTGATCCTCTTCATCGACGAGTTGCACACCCTGGTGGGGGCCGGCGCCAGCGAGGGGTCCATGGACGCCTCCAACATGCTCAAGCCCGCCCTTGCCCGGGGGTCGCTGCGCTGCGTGGGCGCCACCACCTTGAACGAATATCGCAAGTACATCGAAAAGGACGCGGCATTGGAACGGCGCTTCCAGCCGATACTGGTGAGCGAACCATCCGTAGAGGATACTGTTTCCATCCTGCGCGGACTGAAAGAAAAATACGAAGTTCACCATGGTGTGCGCATCAAGGATTCGGCCATCGTTGCCGCCGCGGCCCTGTCCCATCGCTATATCGCCGACCGGTTTCTGCCGGACAAGGCCATCGACCTCGTTGACGAGTGCGCCTCCAAACTGCGTATCGAGATCGACTCCATGCCCGTGGAGATCGACGAAATACAACGCAAGATCCTCCGGGCGGAGATTGAACGGGAGGCCCTGAAAAAAGAGTCCGATCCGGCCTCCCTGGAGCGCCTGGCCAGGCTGGAAGACACCCTGGAAGCCATGCGCTCCCAGATCGCCGGCATGAAAAACCACTGGGAAGATGAAAAGCGCCTGATCCAAATTATCCGCAAAATCAAGGAGACCCAGGAACAGCTGGGCATCGAGGAGCAGCGGGCCGAACGGGAGGGCAACCTGGCCCGGGTGGCCGAACTGCGCTACGGCAAAAGCAACGAACTGAAAAATCAGCTGGAACAGGCCAAAAAGGACCTGGAATCGCTCCAGTCAGACAAAAAGATGCTCAAAGAAGAGGTGGACGACGAGGACATCGCCGAGGTGATCTCCCGCTGGACCGGCATTCCGGTGAGCCGCATGCTGGAGGGTGAGCGGGAAAAGCTGGTGCACATGGAGCAGCGGCTGGGCAAACGGGTCATCGGCCAGGAGCAGGCCATCGAAGCGGTGTCCAACGCAGTGCGCCGGGCCCGTTCGGGCCTCCAGGACCCCAACCGGCCCATCGGTTCATTTATCTTCATGGGCCCCACCGGTGTGGGGAAAACCGAGTTAGCCAAGGCCCTGGCTCAATTCATTTTCGATTCCGAACAAGCCATGGTGCGCATCGACATGTCCGAGTTCATGGAAAAGCACTCGGTCTCCCGGCTCATCGGCGCCCCTCCGGGCTATGTGGGCTACGACGAGGGCGGCTACCTCACGGAAGCGGTACGGCGGCGGCCCTATTCGGTGGTCCTGTTCGACGAAATCGAAAAGGCCCATCCCGAGGTGTTCAACGTGCTGCTGCAAATCCTGGACGACGGCCGCATGACCGACGGCCACGGCAAGACCGTGGATTTTAAAAACACCATCATCATCATGACCTCCAACGTGGGCAGCCAGGTTATTCAGGATTTAGGCGGCAGAAACCGTGAGGAGATGGAGCGCCGGGTCACTGAGGCCATGCGGGCCGGCTTCAAGCCGGAGTTCCTCAACCGCATCGATGAAACCATCATTTTTTTGAACCTGGAACCAGACCAGATCGGCAAAATCGTGGAGATCCAGATGGCGCGCCTGGCCGATCGGCTGGCGGAACAGAACATCGAGATGATCCTCTCCGATTCGGCCCGCGATCTCATCGCCCGCCAGGGCTACGATCCCATCTACGGCGCACGTCCCCTCAAACGGGTGATCCAGAAGCAGATCGAAAACCCCCTGGCCATGAAAATTCTGGAAGGGAAAATTCTGGAAGGTGCCAAGCTCAGCGCCGAGGCGGAAGGGGAGCGGATCTTGTTTCGGCAGGGTTGATGAACTCGTAAAAAGCCGATTTAGACGGTTTCGTAAAAAGTTCAAATTTAAGGCGTGCAAATTTTGTAATCATGAGGCGTACTTATCGTACGTTGAATGATTACGAAATGCAGCACAACGCAGAAGTTGGGCTTTTTACGAGACCGTCAGTATTCGTTGGGTGACATGCGCCTCAACCCACCCCGCGAGGAACAGACAGCCGATCACCAATAAAGCAATTTTCATGATCGGCATCGCGTTTCTATGCTTTTCTATTTGTTGAAAAACTGCGCAGGTCATATTGCTCCGAGCCTGTTCTTTGATTAGCAGATGGGCCGAGTAGGTAACCGCACCCGCAAGCGCAAGGGTTGGAATTTCAATCAGACCGTGCGGCAACAAAGCGATGATGGCTGAAAAAAATGATCCGAAGATATAGGTTGCCGTTGAGACTGACAGGCCGCTTTCTATTCCAAGTAAAATGATACCAAGCAGGGGAACCATTACCCAAACATATAACCGCCTTGCGGAGACAATCCAATGTGGTGCTGGTCAAACAAGGTGGCCGTATAAATAAATGACAGGGTGATTAAAGCGCCGATTGCATTCCAGATAAATAACAAGATGCCAATATCGATACCGTGTCGTGAACCCATATCAAAAACAGGAAGCGCATAGGAAAGCCGTTTGGTGGATATTTCGTATAGGCTTTCCGGTTTGATGTGCCCTATCTTCACCAGAAGCGTTCCTGCGATAAAACTTATGGCAAATGAAAGCACATAGGCCACAATTAATTTCTTCCAGGCAGCATATAGAAGGGATTGATTTGTTTTCATGATACACATATTGGCATTTTAGCGTTTGGGCTTTAATTTTGCGGGACCACACCCGAGTATCGTGACTTCAATACCTCTTTTGCGCGGATGATTGTCGGGGTTGATGGCGGCCATTCTGTTGAAACCCTTTCTTAACCGATTAAAAAGTGATCTTGCATTAAATTAAAACCATCGCTAAGAATAAAGAAGGTAACTAAAAAGCTGCCAAATAAAGCGGAGTAATATGGAAAAAATCATCAACATTCATATCGAGAAGCTGCCCGAAGGCGTGTATCTGGCCACTTCGGATGATTTGCAAGGACTGGTGGCCCAGGGACGAACCGCAACCGAGGCCCTGGAGATTGCCCGTGATGTGGCCCGCAAGTTGATTGAGGCAAGGGCGCAACACCCCGGCAGCATGAACCTTGACGTCATTGCCGATTCATTTGACTATCCGCTGATTGTCAACGCCTGACATGGGACGCCTATCCGGTTTTAAATATCGCCAGATCATCAAACGTCTCAAGGCGTCAGGCTTTGTATTTGACCGCCAGGCGGCCGGAAGCCACGAGATTTGGTACAACGATCAGACCGACCTCTACACCACCATTCCCAACCATCCCGGAGACATGCCTGAAGGCACGCTGAGAGCCATTCTAAAGCAGGCCGGTATCGAACCGGATGATTTTCTGAAATCATAAGGTAGACGCCGCTTAATATCTGGATGGGTGAGGACTGATATGGAAACACTGGAAGGTGCCAAACTCAGCGCCGAGTTGGAAGGGGAGCGGACCATAGACGTCAAAGAAGTTCGTAAAAAATTTGGCATGACGGCGTGAGAGTTCATTGGACCAACTGCCCATCTGCTGCAGTTGTCAAGTATTTCCTGACAACTCGCCCTTCCTGCAATACCTCCGTATCAAAGATATTTTTCAAAGGTAAACCCGCTGATATTGAAAAAATTGAGATTGAATTTTTTTTGATGATTTTTTCTATGGTCTCGTCATCGTATTTGCCCGCGGATTTCAGTGCTGAATATCGCTTCATGACCTGCTTTTTGCTGTCTTCCAGAACGCAGTCCAGGCGGCGCAATACGGTCAGGGGGATCATCATCCGCCGATACTGCGGCGGCCGATAGGGGCCACGCAGCAAATTGGCGATGGTCCAGACGAGGTCGATGTGTTTCTTGTATTGGGAAAGGTCCACAATGCCTCCTTATTGTTTTTTGAACCCTTGCCACGGCCCCGGTTTGTGTACCGCGCCAAAACATATCAAACAACTTCGTGCGCGTAAAAATCAATATCCATTTGATTATACTAAGCATTCCACCACCGGCGACACAACCCTTATAAAAATGAATAAAAAAATGGTGCGATGCACAAAAATTTTATTGACAATCGTTTTGATTGCCTTAATATTGCGGTCAGGCAAAACATTCACCACATGGTGCGTTGCTACATTCAACCATTTTTATTAAATTTTTTACAGGGAGGAACACAAAAATGATGGAGTATAACCAAATTACAAAACAGGCTATCGATTTTCAGAAAAGCATTTTTACCAACGGGTACAACGCTGTGG
>JABZFO010000093.1 GCA_014237405.1 Desulfosarcina sp.
AAAACGATTGAGTTCATGCACAATATATTGCGTATGGCTTTTTCGAAAAAAAGTGATGACCATAGGTGAGATCTAGAGCGGAGATCAGGCCGAATGACGTCCTAAGGGCTCGCGATTTTCGACGATATTTCCCTGAATCGGTTTATCAATCCGGTCATGTCCGAAGATATCGGCGCTTCCATGGTCATCCGCTCTCTGGTTACTGGATGAATGAACGAAATTCGCCAGGCATGCAGCATCTGACGATCCAGTTCAATGAGCGCTCGGCTCATCTCGACTGACGCCGCAGCCAGTCGTTTTTTATCTCCCCGGTGGCAATACACCGGATCCCCGATGACCGGGTGCCCCATGGCCTTGCAGTGCACCCGGATCTGATGGGTTCGGCCCGTGCGGATATCCAGTTCCAGCAAACATGCCCCTGTAAACGGTTCAAGCATCCGCCAATGGGTCAACGCCGACCGGGGCGTGTGGGTGTTTACGGACATCTTTTTGCGGTCCACCGGATGGCGGCCGATGGGCAGGTCCACCGTTCCGGCATTGTCTGCCGGAACCCCATAGACCAGTGCCAGGTAATGCTTTCTAACCTCTCTGGATTTAAACTGGGCCGCCAGATGGTGCATGGCACGGCTGTTCTTGGCCACCACCAGCGCCCCTGAAGTGTCCTTATCCAGCCGGTGAACGATCCCCGGGCGCAGGCTGCCGGAAATACCGGTCAGATCCGGGCAATGGTGCATGAGCGCGTTGACCAGCGTCCCGCCAGTGTGGCCCGGTGCCGGGTGAACCACCATGCCCGGCGCCTTGTTCACCACCAGCAGTTCGGTGTCTTCATAGAGGATTTGAAGGGGGATGGCCTCCGGCAGGAAGTGTGGGACCTCCGGCGGGGCGATCTTGCCGGTAACGGTCTCTCCGGCCTTTACCGGGTAACCGGGTTTCTTTGCCGACCCATCGACGGCAATGTATCCCTGTCGGATCAGCGAGGCGGCAAATGAACGGGAGCAGTGGTCAATTTCGGCGGCTACCAGGGCGTCCAGACGATTTCCCGCCTGGGCGTGGTCCACGCAGATGGTGAAAAACGGCGGTGGGTTGGACATGAAGGAAAGGGTCAGGCCTCTTCGGATTTGAACAGCGCGTCAATTTCCTTGATCACGGTCTTTTCGTCTTTATTCTTGGCGGTGGACAGCTCCTTGACAAGAAGGTTCTGTGCGGTGTCATAGAGCTTGCGCTCGCCAAAAGAGAGATCTTTGGTCACCTTCAGCAGAGACAGATCCCGGAACACTTCGGCCACTTCAAAGAGCGAACCGGTTTTGATCTTCTCCATATACTCACGGTAGCGCCGGTTCCAGGTCTGGTTGTCCATAGACTGTTCCTGGCGTGACCGCATCACGTCAAAAACCTTCGGGATGTCCTTTTTCCGGATCACGTCACGCAACCCGACTGATTCCACATTCCATGTGGGAATCATGATCACCATTGCATTTTCGATGATCTTCATGATGTAAAAATCGTGCTCTTCACCGTTTACGACCTTGGTTTCGATAGCATCGATACGCCCAACGCCGTGGGCCGGGTATACGGCAAGATCGCCAACCTTGAATTGTTTTTGAGATGCTGGGATTTTCGAGCTGTCCTTCACCGATTTATCTGCCATGTGGGTACCAGAGATCAGGGGTTAAAACCACCTTAAGCGGGGTTGCATTCCCGGAACGAACATCGGGGAATACAGGCGTCCAGTCTAATATTGAATTCCGTAAGGGGGTCTCCCCCGTCGCCTCCCGGGGGAGCAAATAATAACCATATGGAATAGTAAAATATACCATTATGCTCGTTATTAATCAATAAAAAAAGGATTGGCGCCGGCTGGCGCCAATCCTTTTAGAACGAACGGTATTTGCGGATCAGACCCGCGGTTGCGACTACAGCAGGAACGGAACCATCAGCAGGGCCACAACGTTGAGGATCTTGATCATCGGGTTGATGGCCGGGCCGGCGGTATCCTTGTAAGGGTCGCCGACGGTGTCGCCGGTAACGGCGGCTTTATGGGAATCGGAGCCCTTCCCGCCCAGGTGACCGTCTTCGATGTATTTCTTTGCATTGTCCCAGGCAGCGCCACCGGTGGTCATGGACACGGCCACGAACACGCCCGTGAGGATGGAGCCGATGAGCAGGCCGCCGAGGGCGATTTTGCCCAGCAGGAAGCCCACCAGCAGGGGAACCACCACGGGCAGCAGTGCGGGAAGCATCATCTCTTTCAGGGCAAACTTGGTGACGATATCCACGCATGCGCCGTAATCCGGCTTGGCCGTACCTTCCATGATGCCCGGAATTTCGCGGAACTGACGGCGCACTTCCTCAACCACGGCACCGCCGGCTTTTCCAACGGCCTTCATGGCGATGGAAGCGAACAGGAAGGGCAGAAGGCCACCGATGAAGAGGCCGATGATGACGTTCACGTCGGACAGATCGAAGGCCATGGCCTCTTCACCGCTACCATGGATCTGGAACTCCATGACATAGCAAGCGAACAGCACCAGGGCGGCCAGACCGGCGGAACCGATGGCGTAACCCTTGGTAACGGCCTTGGTGGTGTTGCCGACTGCGTCCAGGGGATCGGTGACGGCACGGACGCTCTCGTCCATTCCAGCCATTTCAGCGATACCACCGGCATTGTCGGTGATGGGACCGTAGGCATCGATGGCGATGACCATACCGGTCATGGAGAGCATGGACATGGCTGCCATGGCAAGGCCGTACAGGCCGGCAAAGTTGTAGGCCAGTATAATGGCCAGGCAGATGGCCAGTACCGGCAAAGCGGTGGCCTGCATGGATACGGCCAGACCGGCGATGATGTTGGTGCCGTGACCGGTGGTGGATGCTTCGGCAATGCCCTTCACCGGGCCGTAGATGCCGGTGTAGTATTCGGTGATGATGACGATCACGACCGTCAGCACCAGGCCGATCAGCGTACAATAGTAGATATTCATTGCGGAGATGTCACCCAGGCCGCCCATGAACTTCATGCAGGCGAAGTAGAAGGCGATGCCGGCGAGGATGGCGGCGCCGAACATGCCCTTGTAGAGTGCGCCCATGATGTAGCCGCCGCTGCCCAGACGGACGAAAAAGACGGCGATCATGGAAGCGATGATGGAGATGGCGCCGAGGATCAGCGGAAACTCCACAGCCATTTGCACTTTGGGGAACAGCAGGTGGCCGACCAGCATGGCGGCCACGGCGGTGACGGCATAGGTCTCGAACAGGTCGGCGGCCATACCGGCACAGTCACCCACATTGTCGCCCACATTGTCGGCGATGGTGGCGGGGTTTCTCGGGTCGTCTTCGGGAATACCGGCTTCGACCTTGCCCACCAGGTCGGCGCCCACGTCTGCGCCCTTGGTGAAGATACCACCGCCCAGACGGGCGAAGATGGAGATCAGGCTGCCGCCGAAACCGAGGGCGACCAGGGCCATGATGTCATGGGTGGCGGTATAGTAACCCGCCACGGCGGTCAAGGCCAGACCGGCAACGATCATACCGGTGACGCTGCCGCCCTTGAAGGCCATGGCCAGACCGGCAGCCATGCCCTTTTTGGCGGCTTCCGCGGTCCGTACGTTGGCCAGCACAGAGATCCGCATGCCGATATAACCGGCTATAAACGAGGCGACGGCACCAATAAAAAACCCTAATGCGGTTTTGGCACCCAGGGTGGCAAAGATAATGGCGAAAATGATGATGCCGGCAATTCCCATGCTTTTCATCTGCCGGTTCAGGTAGGCGATGGCGCCTTCCTGAATGGCACGGGCGATTTCCTGCATTTTCTCGTCTCCGGCAGGTGCGCTTTTAACGACACCTGCGAGAAGAATCGCGAACAGTACTCCAGCAACACCGACCAACGTACAAACGAGCGGTATGTTATTCATTACAACGTCCATTCTTTCCTCCATTCCGTGTTTAGCGTGAAATCAAGGTTTCCTGTTAAACCGATTCATGGCTTCCTTTGCACCTTCACAAAGGATCATTTCAGCAGCCTCGATGGCCCGTGATAGAAAAAGTTCCAAGGTTAAGCGCTGGTCTGCGTCAAAATTTCCGAGAACGTAATCCACCACCCCAATGTCGGCTTCGGGCCGCCCGACGCCCATTCGCATCCTTACAAATTCGCCGGTCCCCAGGGCGTCCATCAGGGACCTTATTCCATTGTGTCCTCCATCCCCCCCTTTCTCTTTGATTTTCAATCTTTCGTAAGCAAGGTCAATGTCATCGTGGATGACGATCATATCCTCGCATTGAATCCCATGGGTTCGAACAAGGTCACCCACCGGGATGCCGGAACGGTTCATGTAGGCCATTGGCTTGGCAACCAACACCGGCACCTCGGCGATCGTTCCTGCGGCGATCTCGGCATCGATCCGGCTGCTGCACGGAGCCAACCCGTATTTGCCCACCAGCCGGTCGACGGTCATGAACCCGATGTTGTGACGGGTCGATTCATACGCCGGCCCCGGATTTCCAAGGCCGACGATCAAATACTGTCTTTTTTCTGACATGATAACGATGGCAAACAGCGCCGACCGGCGGCGGGTCGACCATCTGAAAGGTTATTCGGCAGCCGGTTCTTCAGCTGCTTCAGCCCCTTCGGCGCCCTCTTCTTCGCCTTCTTCCACTTCCTCCTCCACTTCCTCTTCTTCAACCTTCGTGCTGAGGATGGTCAGAATGGTGAAGTTTACGTCGGCGGGAACCTCGATATCCCTCTCCAACGGGAGGTCTTCAACATGAAACGAGTCGCCGACGTCAAGATCGGTGACATCGATGGTGATGTTTTCGGGAATCTGATCGGCCAGACAGAGCACTTCCAGCTCGCGGCGAATGATCTGCAGTATGCCGCCCATCTCAACGCCTTTGCTTTTACCGGTGGTGACCACCGGGACCATCACCCTGATCTTTTGATCCATGGAGACTGCGTAAAGGTCCAGGTGAAGCAGATTACGGGAGACGGGGTGCTTTTGCATCTCTTTGATCATGACGTTGCGGGCACCGTCGACCCCTTCAATCTCCAGCTTCAACAGCTTCTGGGCCGCCGCACCGGACTTGAAAATGGGTTCCAGATCCGCCTTGTCTATGGTCAGTTTGACCGGTTCGGTTTTGGGGCCGTACAAAATGGCAGGGATTTTACCCTCCCGCCGCAGCACTCTTGAAGGTCCGTTACCCACGGTCTCCCGCAGGCTTGCTTTTAGGTTCATTATTTCCAACGATCTTTTCCTCCTTGAAGAATATTACACAAACAGGGATGTTACCGAATCCCCTGTGTAGCTTCGGATGATGGCTTCCCCCACCAGGTTGGAGATGGAAAGCACTTTAATTTTATTGCAGGCAGCCGCCTTTTCATTCAGCGGAATGGTGTCCGTGCATACGACGCTGGTAATGGGCGAGGCATTGATCCGGTCTACGGCAGGACCGGAAAGCACCGGGTGGGCACAGCAGGCATGGACTTCCCGCGCCCCCCGTTCAATGATTGCGTTCACGGCCGCGGTAAGGGTTCCGGCGGTATCGATCATGTCGTCCTGGATGATGACGGTTTTGTCTTCCACATCGCCGATTACGGCCATGGCTTTGGCTTTGTTGGGGGCCGGCCGCCGTTTATCGATAATGGCCAGGCCGGCATTGAGCCGTTTGGCAAAGGCACGGGCACGCTCCACACCGCCGGCATCGGGCGATACGATGACCAGGCCTTCATTGAAGTTGGACTTGATGTACTCCAGGAGCACCGGTGCCGCGTAGAGATTGTCCACGGGAATGTTGAAAAAACCCTGGATCTGTCCGGTGTGCAGATCCAGGGTGATCACCCGGGTGGCCCCGGCCGTGGTGATCAGATCGGCCACCAGTTTGGCGCTGATGGGGACCCGCGGTGCCACTTTCTTGTCCTGGCGGGCATAGCCGTAGTAGGGGATGACGGCGGTGATCCGCCGGGCCGAGGCCCGTTTCAGGGCATCCACCATGAGGAGCAGTTCAACCAGGTTGTCATTGACCGGGTGGCATGTGGATTGAACGACGTAAACATCTTTGGTTCGGACGTTTTCATCGATTTCGATCTGGATTTCACCGTCGCTGAAGCGTTTGACGATGGCCCCGCACAGGGGCATGTCCAGGTATTCGCCGATCTTGCACGCCAGATCCGGATTTGAATTGCCTGTAAAGATGCAGAGGTTACCCTTTTCAGTCGTCACTGTCTGAACGTCACTCCTGTTCGATGGTATTGGCTGGGGCGGGAGGACTCGAACCTCCGAATGCAGGAACCAAAATCCTGTGTCTTTCCACTTGACGACGCCCCAGCAGAAAACCGCCGTTGCCCGATACCCGGACGGCGGCAAAAACCGACCGCGATCGTTAGATCAAAAGATCCGCAACATAAAGCGTCCAGTTTTTACTTTGCTGATTGTTACACAAGGCTGTACGAGCTGAAATGGCTCGCTCGGAATTCGCAAACAGTCCGAACACCGTTGAGCCACTGCCGGACATCATGGCCCCGGCCGCTCCATGTGCCAGCAGCAAACGCTTAATCCTTTTGATGACCGGAAATGCCCTTTCGGTCACCGATTCCAGATCGTTGACCAGATGCTCATCGACGTTTAAAATTCGGCCATCAAAATTGAATTTACTAAGTTTTTTTTCGTCTTTTGTCAATCTTAAATTCAGATTTTTGTAGACCCAGGCGGTGGATACCACCTCGTTAGGATAGACCAGCAGCGCAGTCCACGGGGTCAGGTGGGGAAAGGGATCAAGCCGGTCGCCGATTCCGGTTACCAGTGCCGGTGCACCGAAGATAAAAAAGGGAACATCGGCACCGATGCGCGCGGCCAAGGCCATAAGTGCCGGCGTGGAAAGGGGCTGTCCAAAATGGTCGTTCAGGGCCGTCAAGACGGCAGCGGCATCGCTGCTGCCGCCGCCAAGCCCTGCTCCCACGGGAATGTTTTTTTCAATATGGATGGTCAGACCGGAAACCGGAGGCGTGTTTCCCGCGAACATGGTCTCCAGAAACAGCCGGGCCGAACGGGCCGCCAGGTTGGACGCATCTTCCGGGACGCCGGGGTGGTCGCAGACGATGCCAACCTCTTTTCCGCCCAAAGTCAGTGTCAGGACATCGTACAGGGCCAACGGACACATGAGCGAATAGAGGTCATGATAGCCGTCGGGGCGTTTGCCGGTGATGCGAAGAAACAGGTTTATCTTCGCCGGAGCCTTTACGCAAAACATATCCATGGCAGGTGCCGGCCGCGTTTGGCTATCCCTTCTCTTTCACGTAAAGCATCCGAAGGTCATAAAGGATGTTCTTGAGCATTCCCGCCTCGTCCGCATCCAGGTTTCCCCGTGTCTTTTCTTCCAGCATGGAAATGATGTCGATGGTCTGCTTGGCTATCGGCAGGTTCTTGGTTTTTTCTCCGGTCATCGGGTCTTCCATGATTCCCAGCTGAGCCAGGGCCGCCGAGTTGAGAGAAAAGATAAAGGTGGCAAAATTGATGGCCGGCAGGGGGAGAGACTTGTGAGATTCTGCGGGTTCGGACGATATCGTATCGTCTTCACGGGTCTTTTTGTCTTTGGCGTCACTGTTGTCGTCTGTCATTGAATCACTCCTTGAACCAATAAATAATGCATCATCGGCAACCATCATGTTCGGCGGTCGCACGCAGGCAGTTTAAAATTCCAGCGGCGTAACGGTCTTTACCAAGGAAAGATGCCGCATCTCATCCACCACCGCTTCGGGGATGGAAGTGTCGGTGGTCAGAAAGATAATGTTACGATCCCCCTCCTCCTCCTGCCCCACCTGCATTCTGCCGATGTTGATGTTATGTCGGCCCAGGGTGGTGCCGATCTCACCGATGGAGCCGGGCTTGTCGATATTCTGGATCAATGCCATGTGGCCGTGGGGAATCATCTCCAGCCGGAACTTGTTGATTTTGACAATCCGCGGGTCTTTTTTCCCGAAGATCGTACCGGACACCACGCTTTCCATCTCGGTGGTGATCGCCCGGACGGTGATCTGGTTCACATAGTAGTCTGACTCGGTGCTGCTGGTTTCGGTAACCTTAATGCCCCGCTGCTGAGCCAAGACATGGGCATTGACAAAATTCACATCGTCTTTGACCACCGGCATAAGGATGCCTCTGAGCACCGCCGTGGACACGGGAGAGAGGTCCAGCTCCTTGAAATCACCATGAAATTCAACGACTACCTCCTTGATGGGACCTTGGACCAGCTGGGCCTGGAGGCACCCCATACGGTCGGCCAGGGTGAGGTAGGGGCCGATCTTTTCCAGCACTTCGCCGGTCACCGAGGGCATGTTCACCGCATTGACCACCGTGTCGGCGGTCAGAAAATCGATGATCTGCCGGGCAATGGCAACGGCCACATTGGTCTGGGCTTCCCGGGTGGAGGCCCCCAGGTGGGGCGTACAGATCACCCGCTCGTGGACGATGAGGGGGGCCTGACCCGGCGGTTCAGTTTCGAACACATCCAGCGCCGCTCCGCCCACTTTATCAGAGACAATGGCATCGTAAAGGTCGTTTTCATCGACGATCCCGCCCCGGGCGCAGTTGATGACCATCACCCCGGGTTTCATCTTGTCGAAGGCCTTTTTGTCGATCATTCCGGCCGTATTCTTAAGCTTGGGCACATGCACGGTGATGTAGTCGGCCCGCTGATACAATGTGTCAAGGTCAACGCTCTCGAATCCCGCCTTTTGAATCTGCTCCGGGGTGACAAAGGGGTCGTGGATGATCACGTTCATCTTCAGCCCACGGGCCCGGTCCGCCACGATAGCGCCGATCTTGCCGTAACCGATGACGCCCAGTACTTTGTTGAAGATCTCCCGGCCCTGAAGTTTTTTCTTCTCCCACCGGCCTTCTCGCAGGGAGGCGGTTCCCGTGGGGATGTTACGGGTCAGGGCCAGCATCATGGCAATCGCGTGCTCCGCCGTCGTTACCACGTTTCCCGTTGGGGTGTTCATCACCACCACCCCGCGCTGGGTGGCTGCCGGAATATCCACATTGTCCAAACCGATGCCCGCCCGGCCCACCACCTTGAGCCGCGTGGCAGACTGCAAAAGGTTTTCGGTCACCTTGGTGGCACTTCGAATCACCAGAGCGTCGTAATCGGCAATGATCGCCTTGAGCGCCTCCGGCTCCAGGCCGGTCTTCACATCCACATCAATGCCGGGGGCGTCCTGAAACATGCGGATTCCATCTTCACCCAGATTGTCACTGACCAGCACTTTCATTACGGGAATCCTTCATTTGATGGTTGATGAATCGTCCACGCCCCGTTGAGCCACCGTGAATGGATCCGCTAACGGGGCCCCGAAGTCGTCCGGAAACAAACGATCTCTTTTCAGCGGCGATTGCCCATAGGAACCATGGACACAAAAGGACAAGAGGCGAACGGCCTTTTGTTTGGGGACGCATTTTAGTGAAAACCGAAGGAACATTCAACCCATATTTTGGGAAGGTGACCGTTGGCCAACCCGGCGCCTGTCAGCGCCATGGGGCCACGGCGGCCTGTTCGTTTTTTAAAATGGGCCGCCAGGTAACGGTGTAGTGAATATCCGCACCCTGGTATCGGGGTGTAAAAACAGCCACGTACAGGGCACCGGGAAGGTCGGGGAACGCCTCGACCCACAGCACATCATACACGTTGAGGTCGAAGTCCATGCAGATCCGCTTTCCCAGGCTTTCAGCACAGCTGGTTTTGAAGATGCCGCCCTCTTTGCGAAAAGTCAGTACGGCATAGGGACGGATGTGGGGATGGAACGGATCGCCGGATGAAAAGTCGATGACCTTCACCCGCCAGGCGCAGGCATGGGCCGGGCTTGACCCGGGGTCCTCTTTTCGTTCCAGCATGTAAGTGCCGTCAAAGACAATCATAGCCGCCTCTTTTCACCAATGGCGAGTCAGGTGCCAGTCTAAAGAATCAGACGGCTGACGGCAAATGTTTTTTCATGCCGGCAAACCCTGGCTCCTGCCTTGACCATCCGACGGCATTCTGCTATTCCCCCCTCCTTGGTCCGTGGACACCCGCAGCGGAAAAACCGGCACGTCACCATTAAAAAAACAAGGAACACCATCATGCTGATAACTGAGATCCTGGCCAGAAATGCCAGAATGTACGGCCAGGAGACTGCTCTCATCGAACGGGAACCGGAAAAAAACCGTCGGGTGGAGATTACCTGGAAAACCTTCGACGACGAGGCCAACGCCATTGCCCGGGCGCTGATGGCCAGGGGAATTAAAAAAGGGGATCGTGTCGTTCACCTGATGATGAACTGCATCCAATGGCTCCCCGCCTATTTCGGCATCCTGAGAACCGGCGCCTGGGCGGTTCCGTTGAATTTTCGGTTCGTGGCAAAAACGATCGCCAAATGCACCCGCACCGCCGAGGCAAAGGCCTTTATCTTCGGCGAAGCGTTCATCGACCGGGTGTCAGAAATTCGGGTCGACATTGAAAGCAGCGTCCAGGCATTCATTTTCGTGGGCCCGGAGGGCAAACGGCCCATGTGGGCGGAACCATTGGACCGGCTCATCGCCGACCATCGGGCCGAAGACCCGAAAGTTTCCATAGACATCTGTGATGACGCGGCCCTTTACTTCACCTCCGGCACCACCGGTACACCCAAGGCCACCCGGCTGACCCACCGGAACCTGGAGCACGCCTGCTATGTGGAAAACCGTCACCACAACCAGACCCACGCGGACAACTTCCTGTGCATCCCGCCCCTGTATCACACGGGTGCCAAGATGCACTGGTTCGGCAATTTCATCGTGGGCGCAAAGACGGTCATTCTCAAGGGCATCGAGCCCCGATGGATTTTAGAAGCTATTTCCGAAGAGAGGGTGACCATCGTCTGGCTGCTGGTTCCCTGGGCCCTGGATCTGCTGTTTGCCATCGAAAGCGGCGAACTCAAATTGAAGAACTACCAGCTGGACCAGTGGCGGCTCATGCATATCGGCGCCCAGCCGGTCCCCTCCAGCCTGATTAAGGAGTGGCGCAAAATTTTCCCCAACCACCAGTATGATACCAACTACGGCCTGACGGAAAGCACCGGTCCCGGCTGCATCCATTTAGGGATGGAAAATATGCACAAGGTGGGTGCCATCGGTGTTCCCGGTTTTGACTGGGAGGTTCAGATTGTCGACGACCATTTAAACCCGGTACCCCGGGAAAGCCCGGGTGAGCTGATCATCAAGGGACCCGGCGTCATGAAAGCGTATTACAAGAATCCCGAGGCTACGGCTGCGACCATCGTGAACGGCTGGCTGCTCACCGGTGATGTGGCCCGGCAGGACGAGGAGGGGTTCATCTGGCTGGTGGACCGGAAAAAAGACGTGATCATCACCGGTGGAGAAAACATCTACCCGGTGGAGATCGAGGACTTTCTCATGGGCCATCCAAAAATTCAGGATGTGGCGGTGATCGGTCTGCACAGCCTGCGGCTGGGAGAAATCGCCACGGCCATCATCAAGGTGAAAAATGGCCACGACATGACCAAAGCGGAGGTGGATGCCTTCTGCGATGCCCTGGCCCGCTATAAGCGCCCCAGAAAAATCATTTTTGGCGACGTGCCGCGAAACCCCACCGGTAAGATCGAAAAACCAAAATTACGAAAACAGTACGCCGGGCAGACGGAAAGCTTTAAAATCTGATCGACATTGCCGGATCGAATCAGTACGACCATCTCCGCCGTTGCCGGACCCAACCGGGTTGGAAGTTTCAGACAAAATAAAACCCGCGGCCTGCAACAGGCGCGGGTTTTATTAAACATGGAATCGAGGCACAGCCTCATCCCAGAGCAATATATCTATTTTTTATCTTTCACCTCTTCGAAATCGGCATCCACCACATCGTCGTCGGCCCCCCCACCCCCGGTATCAGCGCCGGCATCAGGCCCCGGATCGGGTGCCCCGCCGGTAGTACCCGCTTCGGAAGCCTGCTTGTACATGGCTTCGGCCACCTTGTGAGATGCCTGGGTAAGCGCTTCGCTCAGCCGCTGAATCTCCTGGATATCGTCGCCTTCCATGGCCTTCTTCAGGTCCGTTGAGGTCGCCTCGATGTCGCTGCGGGTTTGAGCATCCACTTTCTCGCCAAGGTCTTTCAAGGACTTTTCAGTGGTATAAATAAGCGTATCGGCGTGGTTTCTGGCTTCAACCAGTTCCTTTTTCTTACTGTCCTCATCCGCATGCATTTCGGCATCCTTGACCAGCTTGTCGATCTCCTCTTTGGAAAGACCGCTGGACGCCGTAATCTGAATGGACTGCTCTTTGGCCGTGGCCATATCCTTGGCAGAAACATTGACGATGCCGTTGGCGTCGATGTCAAAAGTCACCTCGATCTGGGGAATCCCGCGGGGGGCGGGGGGTATGCCAACCAGTTCAAACCGTCCCAGGGTCTTGTTGTTGGCAGCCATCTCCCGTTCACCCTGGAGCACATGGATGGAGACCGCCGGCTGACTGTCCGCCGCCGTGGAGAAGACTTGGCTCTTCCGGGTCGGGATAGTGGTATTCTTATCGATGAGCCGCGTCATGATGCCGCCCAGGGTTTCAATTCCCAGGGAAAGCGGAGTTACATCCAGCAGGAGCACGTCCTTCACATCGCCCTTGAGTACGCCGCCCTGAATGGCCGCGCCCAGCGCCACCACCTCGTCGGGGTTCACGCCCTTGTGGGGATCTTTTCCGAAAATCCGTTTTACCCGCTCCTGGACCGCCGGCATACGGATCATGCCGCCCACCAGGATCACCTCGTCGATCTCCCCGGTGGACATTCCGGAGTCTTTCAGCGCGGTCCGGCAGGGCGCCTCCAACTTGTCCAGCAGATCGGCCACCAGGCCTTCCAGCTTGGCCCGGGTGATTTTGACATTCAGGTGCTTGGGACCGCTGGCGTCAGCAGTGATGAATGGCAGGTTTACATCGGTCTCCATGGACGAGGAGAGTTCCATCTTGGCCTTTTCCGCCGCCTCTTTGAGCCGTTGCAGCGCCATCTTGTCATTTCTCAGGTCGATGCCCTGATCTTTCTTGAACTCATCGGCCAGGAAATCGATGAGCCGCAGGTCGAAGTCCTCACCGCCCAGGTGGGTGTCGCCGTTGGTGGCCTTGACTTCAAAAACCCCTTCACCGATCTCCAGAATGGAGATATCGAAGGTACCGCCGCCCAGATCGAATATGGCGATCTTCTCTTCGCTGCGCTTGTCCAGACCATAGGCCAGTGAGGCGGCCGTAGGCTCGTTGATGATGCGAAGCACATTAAGGCCGGCAATCTTTCCGGCATCCTTGGTGGCCTGGCGCTGGCTGTCGTTAAAGTAGGCCGGCACGGTGATGACCGCATCCGTGACCGCTTCTCCCAGGTAGTCCTCGGCGTATTTCTTGATGTGTGCCAGGATGAACGATGAAATTTCGGCCGGGCTGTTGAGTTTTCCCCTCAAATCAATGCGGACATCACCGTTTTCCGCCTGTTTGATATGGTAAGGAAGGATTTTGGTGTCTTTCTGAACCTCGGGAGACGAAAACTTTCTGCCGATAAGCCGCTTGACGGCAAAAACCGTATTCTCCGGGTTGGTGATGGCCTGCCGCTTGGCGATCTGCCCCACCATCCGCTCACCGCTTTCGCTGACGGCCACGATGGACGGCGTGGTACGACCGCCTTCCGGATTCGTAATCACTTTGGCGTCGCCGCCTTCCATAATGGCCACACAGGAGTTGGTGGTCCCGAGATCAATTCCAATAATCTTGCCCATGTAATGTTCCTCCTTACCTTCGACTATCCTTTAAGTGATGATAAATTATGCGTTGGTATCAACCGATTTTTCGACCGGTTGTCCGTTCTGGGCGGCCTTTGAAACCACCACCATGGTGGGGCGAAGCAGCCGGTCATGAATCAGATATCCCTTTTGAAATTCCTGAACCACCGTGTTGGGCGGTTGATCGGCGATCTCCTCCTGGCACATGGCCTGGTGAAAGGCCGGATCAAAGGGCGCTCCCAATGCCTGAATGTTGTCCGGAACGGCTGAAGCAATGGCTCGTTCCAGGTTATCCACAACGGTAAGCAGCTGCCGGATCAGGTTCTCGGTGGCATATTTTTTCAGATCGTCCAGTTCGCGGGCAGCCCGCTTTTTGAAATTGTCGAGCTCGGCGGCCATCCGAAGCATGCGGTCGTGGTTCTCACTGGCTTCGGCCTGTACCGCGGCCAGCTTTTCCTCAAAATCCTTCAGCGGGTCTGCGGCATCCGCCGATTTATCGGCAGCACGGTCGGGGGCAGAGGGTCTTGATGGGGTATTTTGCGGTGTTTTTTCGTTCTCGTCCTCAATCACAATTTTCTTCTTTTGTGCCATCAGATCCTGTGTCTCCTGGTTTCACTGGATTTTCTCATCTTCACGGCCGGGGGGCTCCCGATCGGTCCGAACCGCCTGAAATTTAAGCTGTTGATTGCGACCGGGGCCGCAAAGTTGACAAAAAATAAGACCAGATGGTGGCTTGTCAAGGACAAGTCCATCCTTCCCCAATCAATAATTATTAATTGTAAATCTGATGGGTTGACAGCAGTGCGGGAAGCTGGCAGGTGAGATGGTTGTGCACCCCCCGTCGAGCTGATCCGAAAAATCGGAGCCACTGTCTGACCGGGATCGATCCACGACACAGACCGCATCCCTTATCGCTGCTTCCTTCCGGACCTGACG
>JABZFO010000078.1 GCA_014237405.1 Desulfosarcina sp.
CTTGTAGTGTTATCAGGTACATGGATAAATACCTTATACTACATGCAGTGAGAATTTCCCAGCATAAAATGCGCTTTTTTCATTTATATCAAACGGTTGAAATGCCGGATGAACACTATCTAGTACTCATCCAGGAACGGCTATTTTGCCCGATATCTGCGTTGTGCTTAAAATTTTATCCTCGGAATATCAACTATATACCTGCGGTAAAATTTTTCGCACGCCTTGATCTCGACCAAAATTCCTCGTTTCTGGACAGATACTATCTATGGACCGCTGAATAAATCAATTGTAGAAAGGTGATCATGGCTGCTGAATCCAAGACAATACGCGCCTTGGGCCTGTGTTCCGGGGGGTTGGACAGCATCTTAAGTGCGCTGGTATTGCGGGAACAGGGGATCGACGTACAGTGGGTGTCGTTCGAAACCCCTTTTTTCTCATCGACAAAGGCTAAAAAAGCGTCGAAAAACACAGGCGTTCCATTGGTGGTGAAAAAGATTACTCCGATCTATATGGAGATGATGCAGTCGCCGTCGGTGAAATTCGGCAAGAACATGAATCCGTGCATGGACTGCCACGCGCTGATGTTCCGCCTGGCCGGCGAGATCATGACCGAGCAGGAATTCGATTTCCTCTTTTCCGGCGAGGTGCTCGGGCAGCGGCCCATGAGCCAGAACCGCACGTCCCTTCGCTATGTGGAAAAGCACTCCGGCTATGACGGGTACATTCTGCGGCCCCTTTCCGCCAGATGCCTGCCGGAGACCATCCCGGAACAGACGGGGCTGGTGGACCGGGCACGGCTGCTGGACATTTCCGGCCGATCCCGAAAGCCGCAGTTGCAGTTGGCTGAAAAGTTCGGCGTGACCGACTTCCCGGCACCTGCCGGTGGATGCCTGCTGACGGACAAGATTTTCAGCCGGCGGCTCAAGGACCTGTTCGACCATCAGAAGAACTCCCCTGAAAAGGACCTCGATCTGCTCAAGTTCGGCCGACATATGCGCCTGGACCCCCAGACCAAGATCGTGGTGGGGCGCACCCGCCAGGATAACGAGCAGATCAGCCGCTGCATCGATCCAGAAACGGACATGGTGCTGAGAGTGGACAATTTTCCCGGCCCGCTGGCGGTGATTCCCGGCGGCGGCAGCGAACCGATGGTGATGCTGGCCGCCGGTATCTGCGCCGGGTACAGTAAAGCGCCGAACCACGAACCGGTTACGGTAAACGTGCAGGAGGGCGGGTATCGCCGGCAGGTGATGGCATTGGGGATCCCGCCGGCGGAGAATAAGAAATTTTTGATATAAAATTCGACTAGTTTCTCAGACCACAATATGTAGATTTCAGTTTTATTCAGCTCCTGCGCCAGCGTATGGCAAGCACAGGTTTCGTAGGGGTTGGTTTTCGTGGGATACACAAATCTATTCTGAATCTGGATTGATGTTCTCTCAATTGGGAAAAAGATCATTGATGGCCTTTTGAAAGGCCTTGCGGACCACCGATGGAAACGGATACGCTACGGGGTTTTTCTGAGTATCCCGCCGCACCCAGACCACCTTCTGTTTCCCAGTGGCCAATTTCAATGGGCGGCCGGCTGGATCTGGTTTAAAGTACTCGAAGTAAAGGGTAGCATGACACTCTTTAAGGGCTTTAAGCGCCATGCGCACCTCAATGCGGTCAAAAGGCATGGCCTCCCGCAGGTGGTCCACCCTGCAGTTCAGGCAGATTAATTCTCCCCGGTCACCCGTACCCTGGAAATATTCCGGAATGAGATCATAAAAATAACGATCGCGCACTCTTCCCTGCCAGGCATAATAGTGTGCAAAATAGATGTTGCCCACAATGTTGGCATCTTCCAGGGAGGTTTCCATCTGCTGACTGAGAAGTGTCGGTTCGACGGTGGGTCCTGCCGGCGCGCGATATAGATAGCTTTCATCCTCATGTTCGAATAAAGCCTCTAAAGGCTCCGCAATCGGCTCCGGTAAATTGGGGGCGTCGTAGCGGGGCAGCATGTCATCTAAAAAAGCCCCATAATACTCGGGATAGGGTTCCACCTTGGCAACCCCGTGATCGAGAATTCTAACCCAGGTGGTCTGTTGATCCAGCCATGCCAGACGCTCGTAACCGCCGGTCGGCAGCACCTTGCGGAAATCGAAGGTCAGGTCAAGGACTGAATTCTGCGGGCCGCCATTGCCCGAGGCCCACAACCAGACTTCAATCAAGTCGTGAGTCGTCGCTTCTCCCAGAATTTTCAGATCGGCAAAATTGGTGACGCCGCCCCATTGACCAGTTGCGAACTGATCGGCGATTTTTTTCAACACCGGCCAGGCCGAGGCTTCCCGAACCTCCCCGGCCCAGAAGAAGTAATGGGAATAGTAGACGTGCCGACTTAACTGTCCGGCCGGCATGAAGGTGACCGGGAAACGGTAAATGAAAACGACCTGTCCCTGGGGACCGCCCTCGATTATTTTATAGTGCTGTCCGTTCAACAGGGCTTCATAACCCGGATAGTCGACACCCGGTGCCTCATCGGCTGTTAACACTGCCGGGGAATCAGTTACCGACAGTGCCAGCACCCGTTCTCGGCCGCGGGTCAATACCGCCCAGAAGGTCAGGACTTTGATCATTCCCTTATCCGTCGTGCAAAGAAAAAGGATGCTGTCATCGGCCGGCTTTTCGAATTCTATGGATATGGTTTCTTGAACATTCAACTTATGCAATACTTCTCTGGCCGCCCAAAGCGCCGTGCCGCGCCTGTCCAGTTCATCGTCGGCCGGCTGCCCGGCAATCAGCTTTTTCCCGAACGGCCCCAAAAGCCCGGCCCACTGCTGCCGTGTCCGATGGGTTATCGGAGCCAGGTCGCATCCCAGTGAACAGGACCCGACCGCAACGAGACAGTAGCGATTATCATGGGTTAGGGAAATATCCAGAGGTTCATCGGACAACCATGCTTCCGGTTTTCCGGAAGGTTGCCACTGAAACTTAACCTGCGATTTGTCTGCATTGTTGCGTTCAGCCCATCGTTCGACGGTCCTATTCAGCAAAGGAAGTTCAAAAGCCCGTCGCCGGTCTTTAGGCAGGTCATGAAGTCCCGGAATAAAAGATACACAGACGTGTGGAGTTTTTAAACGCAAACCAGCGGCCAGGTTGGTAAGCCGGTCTTGCAGCTGTCTGGTATCGCGATCATCCGGGCACAACAGATCCGCCACCGTAGGATACTCATCATGATGCTTCAGGATTTTTAAACGATACCCCGTCAGACGTTCGGTGAGCAGACCGGATTGATCTAAAGATTCCACCGAAGTTTCGACTTCCTGATCCTGTATCCCCTGAAGCCGGGTTCGGATAAACATTCGGCTTTGTTCGGATGAAAATTCATCCTGGGGATAAATGTCCCAGCGACGGATAGCCATCGGAAGTGAAGTGTCCTGGGGGATCAGCAAGGCCGCCGATTGGAGCAGGTTGTCTCGCTGAAAAGGATCACCTAGCAAAAGGCCCTGGTGTTCGGGATTGGCAAAGGCAAGCTTCGCGCAATTCGGGTCAGGGGGCGGGGTGCCGACCACAACTGTTCCGGATTCATCCCCATGACGATCGAGCATATGAACCTGGTCGATGCGTTGAAAGCAGGTTCCTTGAAAAAGGAGGGTGTTGCGGTACAAGTCTGTTGGAGGATGCATATCCAGGGGCTCCGATGGAAAATCCAGCAGTTGTTTATCGGGGGAATCCATTGACCCCATCACGAAGGTGGCCGAAAAGAATTCGGAGTTTGAATCAGAGCCAACCTTGAATATGCCTGCCTGGACGGCCAGCTTATCATCGACGGCAGCACGTTCCCTGGTTTGGGCCCAGATGATGATATCCGCGCCTTTTTCAGGATCTACGATGATCGGCCGTCGCAGCCGGATGTTCTCCACCTGTACTCCACGGAATCCGGTGACGCCGGTAACATGGGCGACCGCCTGTGCCATGGCTTCCAGACCAAAAACCGCCGGGAAAAGATAGGAATCGTTATAGCAATGGTCCTGAAGATAAAGATCTTCATCGAGTGACAAGTGAACAAGAAAGGCAGATTCGACACCGGGGGTAAAATGAATCCGCTTTTCAAGGAACCTCGCCCCTTTTATGGGAGGCGGCGTTGGGACTCCCAGGGTATCTAATTGAGTTATACGGGCTGTCACGAGCACCTGATGGGTTCCCGGGTTGAAGAGAAAAAGCCGGACAAATCGTCTGGCCCCTTCTTGGGTGGGGATAGCGTCAATCCCCTTCTTCTTGAGTGCCTGGACGCTGCCCATCCTAGCCCCCATGCCTTCATCGCGCCAGATGCTGTAAGCCACCGACAGGGTTCGCGTGGTTGGGTGGTTGGACGCAAATCGCCGCAGGATGAGGTCCAGAGCTTCGTTGGAAAAAGCATACCAGCCATTACCCTGCATGCCGGTAATTCCGATAATCGAGGTGAGCCCGACGATGAGCTTGGGAGGGTTTTTTCTCAGTTCGGAGAGTAAATTCAGGACACCGATAACTTTGGGCCCCACTTCCTTGAGTGCACCCTCGGCTGAGACCTGGTAAAAACGGCGTGGGGTATTCTGACCGGCTCCATGGATAATCCCCGTGATATGCCCCATATCTTTTTGAACTTGCTTGACCGTGTGTGCAACAGATTTTCGATCACAGACGTCACAGCTGTAGTATTGGGCCTGCAACCCTTGCTTTTCATATCGTCGGAGAATTTCAGGAATCTTGTTTTCACCCTGACCGCCGGCTCCTGAATCCTGCAGCGGCGTTCTTCCGATTAGCGCCATTTTGGTCCCCACGGTCCGGGCGAGGGCCAAGGCACATTCTGCGGTAATTCCTTTTGCACCACCGGTCACGAGGATTACATCCTTGTCCGACCAGGAAATCAGGTCCTGTTCGTATTGCGCTGGTTCTATTGGGTTGGCAACGGTCGTGCGGCGCGTAAGGTGTTGATCGTATCCGACCTCGACAAAGTTTTGAGGACCGAGCACCTCCAGAATGGTTTTTTCCGCGATCAGGTCCACGGCTGTTTGGGGATCGAAATCGATCACCCGTGTCTTTAAATCTTCACGTTCCAGATAGACACTCTTGGCCAAGGCGGTCGCACAACACTGGTCGAGAAAAACCGCATCTGAGCGGGTTCCAAAGTAGCCCCCCCCGAACTGGACAAACACCAGACAATTGCGGCGTCGGGGTCCATGGCTGGCCGGCGGCGGAACCGCTGCAAAAGACAAACGATGGATGATGCACTTCAGACGGTCCTCGGTATGATTTGATTCTATGGCCGTACGTGGCAGGACAGCGATAAAATGTGAAAAACCGTCGACGGTATCCTTGGACTCCTGGGATTGAACCGTGTCAAAAGTTTCTACATGCACGCCGGCACCTAACCGGGTTACATGTCTCTCGATTGCCTGACAGACCGTATCCCGAACATCATCTCCCAGGATCAGGACCTGGGCGTTGGGCCATTGGTCTTCCGTGCGTTTACCATACCAGGCAGGCAATTCGGGCCGTTCACTTTCGATCACGTCGATTCGCAGTTCCCGCACCGAGGTATAGGGCAAATTTATGGTTGAAAGCGGATCTGTATTTTTCCCGGCATTTGCAATACGGGTAAAAATTTCAGCAATCTGTGCCGGGCTGCGGCTGAGCAGCGGCTGTAGATCGAGGTTCAAGTCAAGTTTAAACGTATTTGAAGTTGCTATCAGCAGTTGGTGGAACTGCTCCGCGCCGATATGCAAATCCGGCCCGATCAAGGCATCTGCCGATATATCTGATGTCGGGATATCGGTGATAGACGAGATGTTGTCGACAAGCGCCTGCAACACTTCAGATGTGTTGAGGGTTTGATCTTCGCGGGCGAGAATGGTTTGATCCGAAAGACGATGGGTGATCAGATCGACGATTTCTCCTAGTGAAGCATTGGTCCATTCGGCCGGGTCAAGTTCTCCGGAAAGACCGAATTGTTCTGCGTATCTGGCGATAATGTCACCGGATTTGATGGAATCCAAGTTTAAATCATCCAGCAGACGTGAGTCGAGCGTTAACGTCTCCTTTGGGAATCCGGTGATCTCTTCAACCAAATCATATAAATTCTCCGCGCCTGAACGGTTAACCCGTTTGCCGGGTTCTGAGTTCGGATCGGATAGGGTTTGATCGGCGACGGATGGCTGAAGGGGTTCAATATTTTCCGGCTCTTTGTCCGAGGAAGAAAACTTCAGGTCGACTTTAATGAATTCGCTCAGGAAAGCTCCCCTTCTTTTCAAGTAAGCCTGGAGCGTTTCACGCGGAATATCGGATAGTTCAGGCAGTAAGGGTGCAGTCAGCAACTGTCCCTGGGCTTGGGAGGAGGGAGTGCCGGTCATTTCGATATCAAGCGGATTTTCACAGGGATTGGAAAAAAATGTTCGGTCCGCCGGTGGGACAAATGGGTACACCAGCCTGTTGGCATACAGCGCCTTCCAATTGATGGACTGACCGTTCACGAAAAGCTGGGCAAGCAAACCATTCAGGTCGCTGGTTTGAAAAGGAGAAGATTCCGTGGGCAAACAGGCGGGACCGCCGTTTTGGGTGATTGTATCGACCAAACCGGAAAGAACCCGTCCTGGACCGACTTCGATGACGATATCCGAGCAGCCGGCAATGGATTCAACCAGGGCCACAAAGTTCACCTGGGCCGTTACCTGCCGGACAAAGTGTTTTGGCAGATCATGTCCCACTGATATTTCCTGTCCGTCTATACAGCTGAATAAGCGTATCGCGGATTCCGACAGGTTGGCTGGCAGGGTCGTTTGCTCGGCTAACTTCTCAGCGGCAGGCGATGTCAGGCTGCAATGAAATGCATTGGAGACGGGCAAGCGCCGGACGGCAATGCCTTCTGCTTTTGCCAGGCGGCTCAAATGCTCAATGGCACCCAGTTCACCGGAGGCAACCATCTGATTGGGTGCGTTGATATTGGCCAGGGCGACACAACCGTCTGAAATTTTTCCCAGCAGGCTTTCAACCTGCCGGCGGGTGCATCGCAAACTGAGCATGGCGCCGGCATCTTCCTGGGGTCGGCTCATGGCCTGGCCGCGCCGGTAGGCAAAGCGCAGCAGAGTAGTTTCATCGAATGCGCCGGCTGCGTAAAAGGCCGATGCTTCCCCAAGGCTGTGGCCTCCGGCGGCCACCGGTGCGATTCCCAATTTTTTCAGAAACTGGTACCACAAGATAGAGGCAAGGCAGATGGCCGGCTGAGCGTTGGCTGTCAGGGATAATTCACGAAACCAGGAATTAATCTGGTTGGCGTCCCGGGCCTGATCGGTGGGGGGAAACATGATTTGACTGAGCGGGGCGGCACCGAATTCTTCCGATAAAAGGTCTGCCAGTCGCACCAGTTCGCGAGCCCACTGAAAGCGCTCCACCAATACCCTAGCCATATTCAATTTCTGAGAACCTTGGCCAGGAAACAGGAACCCGACGCGCGGCTGACTGGCCGGTTTGCCCAGCCAGATGCGCTCCGACTTATCTCGGTATGACTGCCCGGATTTTAGCGGGTTGGCCTTGATTACGGTTTTCAGTTTGAGCAGCTTATCAACCAATTCATCCGGGTTTCCTGCAATAAAGGCCGCACGCAATTTGTGCCCCGAATCGAATTCATTTCCCAGGCCTGCAGCCAGATCGGTCAATTCAGCGTAACTGATCCCTTCAACAATTTCCGCCAACTCCCGGCACTTTGCGGTCAAATTGGAAATATTGTCTGCGCTCAATATAAAAATTTCATTCTCCTGGGCAGATGCCATCAACGCACGTTCATCTATTTCGGGCTCAAATTTAGAACTGGGTCGACCGGATGATTCTAAAGTAAGGTGGCTGTTAATGCCGCCAAAACCCATGGCGGATACCCCGGCCCGTAAGGTATCGGTGGGCAGAAGGTGCTTACCAATCTGAATTGGAAAGATGTGTCGCGCAGATTCGTCAAATGCCCGGCTGGGATAGCGGCAACCTGCAGTCGGCGGACAAATACGGCGGTTGACCGCTATCACGGCCTTGATGAAGCCGCCAACCCCGCTGGCCGCCTTAGTGTGACCAATAATCGATTTCAGTGATGTGATCCCGCAGAAACGGTCGGAGCCCTCTTCCTCTCCGGAACCTTCTTCGGTCAGCGATGCAATCGCCTCCAACTCGACTCGGTCACCCACTGCCGTTCCGGTACCGTGGCCTTCGATGAAATTCAGTTTTTCGATTCCATAAGATGTATTTTCATAGGCTCGTTTCAGCGATAGGGATTGGCCGGGAACGCTTGGTGCAGTGATGGCGGCATTGCTGCCGTCTGATGATATGCCCCACCCACGCACAACGGCGTAAATGTCATTGCCGTCCCTGAGTGCGTCGGTATAGCGCTTCAAAACGACAAAGCCACAGCCCTCTCCAGGGATGAATCCACTTGCTCTGCGGTCGTAAACGGTCATTTCTCCGGAAGTCAGAGCGCCTGTTTTGGAAAACCCGACCATTTCAAAAGGATCAAGACTGCTATCGACACCTCCGGCCAGAGCCATATCCAAATCTCCCGTGGAAAGGCCGGCGGCGGCTGTTGCGATAGCCAACAAGGAGGATGAGCAGGCTCCGTCTACCGTATAGCCACCTCCATCAAGATTTAAATAATTGCATATGCGGCCGGCAATCGTATTTGAAAGGCCGCCGGCCAGCGTGTCTTCATTCACAGCCGGGAACGCAGCTTTATAATTGGCTTCCAATACATTTTCCAGTGCATGTATTTCCTCAGGCGCCATTTTGCATTGGTGGGCGGTCCCTAAAAATGATTTGCGGACGTAAGGCCATCTCAACCGCAAATTGTACGATCGGGATTGTTCGCCGGTCAGGCTGTTGCCAATGATCACTCCTGTGCGCATGCCGGGAAACGTTTTTCTGCTGTAACCGGCATCGGCGATGGCCTGCAGGGCCGTTTCAAGGGCCAGCCAATGAACGATATCGGTAGCCAGATAGGTCAATCGCGGTATGCGTCGGGTGGACCAGTCAAAGGTGAATCCGTCTATCACGGCAGCCATGCGGGCATAGGTTTTATCTACTGCCTTTTTATCTTCGTGATAATAGTCCTCTATAGGAAGACGGCATTTCGGCATACGCCTGAACTGGCGACGACGGCTGAGGACATTGGTCCACAATTTTACCGGTGAGTCGGCGCCCGGGTACCAGCAGCCCATTCCAATTACAGCGACAGGGATCGAAGTCTGATTCACATCCATAACAGTTTGCCTGCTTATCTTTTCGGTTTAGTTATTCCCTTTGGGTCCGGGGGGGCTAACATCCGGATGCAAATAAAGTTGTATAAAAAACAGTGGGTATATATTAGGCTGCCAGGGTTTTTTTTACAGCCATTCCAATTTTTTCCATGCTGTACGGCTTACGTACATATTCACCGGCTCCCAACCGTTGCATCTCCTCCACGCGTCCGGTTTCGGAAAAACCGCTTGCAATAATTACCTTCTGATTGGGATGGTATTCAATAATTTGGTGATATGTTTCGAGCCCATCAATCCCGGGGTCCATGATCATATCCACAATAACCAGATCGGCTGAATGGTTTTTCATATATTTGACTGCCTCTTCGCCGCTGGACGAGGTGGTGACGGAATAACCGAGTTTGGTTAAAATTTTATTAGCGATTTTCCTTTGCTCCTGCACATCGTCGACAACTAATATGGCTTCACCATTGCCCTTGTATTTGTCCATCGAAAGGTGTTCTTCTACAGCAGGTATTTGCTGATCGGTTGAAGGAAAATATAGCAGAAAGGTCGACCCCTTGCCCGGTGTACTTTTGATCTCGATATATCCTTTGTGATCATGAACAGTTCCCCATACAACCGCCATCCCCAGCCCCGTGCCGCTTCGGCCCATGACTTTTTTGGTATAGAACGGTTCGAATATACGTTCCATTTCTTCGGGGGCGATACCAACACCCTTGTCTGAAACGGTTATAACGTTATAGCTTCCGTTTTTTATATCGGGATAGCCTTTTATGGGGCTGTTGATCTCGGTGTTTTCAGAGACAACCTTAATGGTGCCGCCTTCGGGCATCGATTCGGACGCGTTGGAAATTAGGTTCATAATCGTCTTGGAAAGATGCACCGTGGAACCCATAATATTGTGCAATCCGTCCTTTAGTTCGACCTTGTATTCAACCTTCGGGTGATAGGTTTTTAATTTCAAAAATTCCGGACTCCTGAAGTAGTCTTTGATAATGACGTTAAGGTTAACCACTGTAGAAATTGCGACCCCACGGCGTGCTAGAGTTAATAAATCCTGAACAATTGCTGCCGCTTTTTCTCCTGAACTTTTGATAATTAATAAAGCGTCTCTAAACGAGCTATCTTCAGGCAATTCGGTTAACAACAGATCCGGATAGCTGACAACTCCGGTGAGTATATTGTTAAGATCATGGGCCACACCGCCCGCTAATGTACCGAGGGATTCCATCTTTTGGGCGCGCTGCAGATGCGTTTCAAGCTCCTCTTTCTGTTTTTCCGCTTTTTGGTGGGCCTTTATTTCTTCCTTTAGGCGAAGATTCGATTCTGTCAGATCCAGAGTTCGCTCCTTGACCCGTTTTTCCAATTCCAGGTTCACCGCTGTAGCTTTTTCCCGCTCTTCTTTGTAAAGATGGACCAGAAAAAAGTCCCTGCGCGCAGTGTATTCGATAAAATAGCAAATTATCATCCCTAAAAAGTTGGCAATAAAAATGTACATCACGTTATGAAGCAATATTTTTAACGGAGTATCCACAAAATAAATAGAAGTAAAAAAGTAAACAATCAAAAGTGAACATCCGGATAGAGAGGCATAGACGAATCGTTCTCGGGCAAATGTGTATCCAAAAAACAGACAAATTATAATGCCAACATAATAGGAGTAGATTTCTGGCTTTGGCCCTAGAATGATCATCACGACAAATCCACCTCCGGTTGCCAGAATATAGATTGCCGAGATCAAGTACCAGCATTTCTTGTAATAACTCGTATAAGTAAAACCCAATCCGATAATAATAATCGGAATTACGATACCATAGCGAACCGTCCACAATACCTGCAGCGCTTCAGGTAAAAGAATATTTTCAAGGAGACCCGTAAGCCCGTAAAATAGAATGGCAATTAAGTGTATTAGTCTTAAGTACCTGAGGTTAGAATCGAAATATTGCTTGTGGAATTGGCTCTCAAGATGTTCGAGATTGTCTTGAAAAGACAGCGTGAGCGGATTGACACTGAGCCTAAATGAACCGGGTGTACCATACGCATGTTCAGGCTGAGTATCCTTGTCAGGTGGCATCTGGTATATCTGGTACGTTGAAAGGGAAAGGTTCAGCGATAAGAACTTGTTTTTTCCGCGAGTGAATATAGCGGACTGCCATCTGCGTGTCAATACTCTTGCAGATACAGCATGTTGTACAGTGTATCAACTATCCTCGAACCGGAACTGCCGGAAGATGATAGGGGGGCGGGAAGGGTCACCCCTCCCCACCCTCCGAACCGTGCGTGCGGTTCTCCCGCACACGGCTCTCCAGTCGGTGGTTTCCTCAAGAATTCAAACCCATGGCCTGGCTGAAGACTGCTTCCAATATGGGTCTTTTCAGGGCTCAACTCAAGGCCGTTATCAGCGATCCATGATTGGATCTTAGAAAGAGCGGTTTTCGCCTCATCAATATTCCGGTAAAGCACCACCCGGTCATCCGTATAGCTGCTATTTGGTACAACTCACAAGAACACCGTAACTCAAAAGGCCTTAGGGCCTCGGAAATAAATCAGATCAAGGTAAGTTCAAAAAATACACCGTTATCAGCCTTCCGTCACCAGACATCCGACCTCAGTCCTCTGACCTCGGTCTTCGGACCTCAGTTTGGCCCGCAGCTGACCGCAGGCGGCGCCGATATCCTGCCCCTTGCTGTGGCGGACGATCGCAGTGTAGTGATGATCGGCCAGAAATTCCTGGAACCGGCTGATCCGGGACGGATCCGGGCGCTCGAAATCGCTGCCCGGATACTCGTTGAAGGGGATCAGGTTGATTTTGGATTTGATGGGTCGCAGCAGTTTTACCAGGCTCCGGGCGTCTGCCATGCTGCCACCTCCAGATATAGTTCTTCTTTTGTACTGTATCTGAAGATGGATGTTTTGATCAGCATTATTAGTGAGTTCGACTCATTGAGCAAATAAACATGGGAGTACTACCTTGAAAGGGCTGGGGAGTCACTTGAAGAGGTCCACGTGACTTCCGGTTCGTACGAGGCATAACTCACTGCCTTCGATTCGGTAAATCAATAACCAGTCAGGCTCAATATGACACTCTCGGCAGTCCTTTAATGTGCCTTTTAATCTGTGATCCCTGGTTTTCAGCGGCAGTTTTTCGCCTTCAACCAATAGCTGTATAATGGTTTTAAGTTTCTCAAAATCATTGTTTCGTTTTTTAAGTCGCTTTACATCTCTCTTGAACTGGGCATCACGCCGGATTGATCGCATCTCTCAGATTCCAAGGTCATCAAATAGATCTTTAGTAGAGGAGAAGGTTTTTCCTTTGCCCTGCCTCGAATTTTCAATTGCCTTCATTGTTTTTTCATTGGGAACCTGAAGCTCAAAAGGCAATCCCCGATGGGCGATAATCTGACGATAATAGAGCTCAAAGGATTTTGACACAGACAAACCCAGGTCTTTAAGAACGGCTTCGGCCTCCTTTTTTATTTTCGGATCAATCAGCGCTCTGGCTGAGGCAGTTTTCGATGTTCCCATAATATTCCTCCATAATTATAGCATATAATATGCTATAATACCTATTATGTCAACGGTGTTTATTCGGCCGCATAGTTTCAAATGTTGATGAATCTTTGGTTGTACATTTCATACAACAGACGGTTTTCCATTGAAATACAATTGAATATGGTTGGCGCTGAAACGATCATAATTGGCCGAATATGGTTATTCAGCGATCGTGGGCCATTAACCCAGTTGCGCATAGGTGTCGCTCCGCTTGTTTCAATAAATCAGATCAAGGAAAGTTCACGAAACCCACCGTTCTTAGTCTTCCATCACCAGACATCCGTCCTCAGTCCTCTGACCTCGGTCTTCGGACCTCAGTTTGGCCCGCAGCTGACCGCAGGCGGCGCCGATGTCCTGCCCCTTGCTGTGGCGGACGATCGCAGTGTAGTGATGATCGGCCAGAAATTCCTGGAACCGGCTGATCCGGGACTGATCCGGGCGCTCGAAATCGCTGCCCGGATACTCGTTGAAGGGGATCAGGTTGATTTTGGACTTGATGGGCCGCAGCAGTTTCACCAGGCGCCGGGCGTCTGCCATGCTGTCGTTGATTCCCTTCATCAGGATGTATTCGAAGGTGATTTTTCGCCGGGGTGGCAAGGGATAGCGCTGGCAGGCCGCCATCAGATCGGCGATGGGGTATTTCCGGTTGATGGGCATCAGCCGGGTGCGGGTGTTGTCATCGGCGGCATTGAGGGAGACGGCCAGGTTCACCCGGGTGTCGCGCCCCAGGTCCGCCATTTTGGGGACCAGTCCCGCCGTGGATACGGTGACCCGCCGCGTGGAGATCTTGAGGCCGAAATCGCCGTCGGTGATCATATCCAGGGCATGGACCACATTTTGATAGTTGGCCAGTGGTTCTCCCATGCCCATGAAGACGATGTTGGTCAGGGGCATGCCGCCTTCCGAATCCACCCGCTGCTGGACATCGCGCACTTGTGAGATGATCTCGCCGGCGGACAGGTTGCGCACAAATCCCCCTTTGGCCGTCATGCAGAACCGGCACCCCTGGCCGCATCCCACCTGACTGGAGATGCACAGGGTGAAGTGGTTTTTTTCGGGGATGATCACCGTTTCGATGTGAAGGCCGTCATGGAGCCTGAACAGCAGCTTCCGGGAGCCGTCCCGCGAGGTCGCCTCGCTCTCCACCTGCAGGCGGGGGTTGACGAAGGGACGCGAAAGGGTCGTTTGGCCCGGTCTTTCAACCAAGTGGCCAGCTGTTCCCGGGAGAGGTCTTTGATGTCGATTTTACTTGATTCTGTTTCCATGATGTGGGATCCACGGGCGGCTTGGCTTGCCGGTTCGACAATGCCATTGCGTGAACTATTGATCGCGTGGGACTGTCGGTGTTTACTAAGTATCCGGGGCATTTCGGCTCTTTTTTATGTCTTGACATACCATTTAAAAAAATCTAATTTCAAGGTTTTAGTTTATATACCGGTGGAATGTCATGTTTGACACGCTCAGCGACAAGCTGAATTCAGTTTTCAAGCAGCTCAAGGGGCAAGGCAAACTTTCTGAAAAGAATATTGCCGATGGCCTGAGAGAAGTGCGTATGGCGCTTCTGGAGGCCGATGTCCACTACCAGGTGGTCAAGAAACTGGTGGCCGATATAAAGGAGCGCGCGCTTGGCCAGGAGGTCATGGGCAGCCTTACCCCCGGCCAGCAGGTGGTGAAGATCGTCAACGAGTCGCTCACCCGGCTCATGGGGGAGACCCACCAGGGGCTGAACCTGGCCGGTGAGAAGCCGGTGGCGGTGATGCTGGTGGGCCTTCAGGGGTCCGGTAAGACCACCACGGCGGGAAAGCTTTCGGTGATGCTGCGAAAAACTGGTAAGCAGCCCTACCTGGTGCCGGCGGATGTTTATCGGCCTGCGGCCATCGACCAGCTGAAAAAGCTGGGCGACCAGCTGGGGGTGCCGGTTTTCGATTCCGCGCCGGACATGGACCCGGTGAAAATCTGCCAGGACGCCCGGGTGGCGGCCCAGAAGGCGGGGTGCGACACCTTACTGCTGGACACCGCCGGACGGCTTCACATCGATGAATCGATGATGGATGAACTGTCGCGCATCCGCACGTCGGTGAAGCCCACGGACATCCTGCTGGTGGCTGATGCCATGACCGGTCAGGATGCGGTGAACATCGCCAAAGCCTTTGACGAGCGGCTGGATATCGGCGGCGTGGTGCTCACCAAAATGGACGGTGACGCCAGGGGCGGTGCGGCCCTGTCCATTCGGTCCATCACCGGCAAGCCCATCAAGTTCATCGGCGTGGGCGAAAAGCTCAGCGAACTGGAAGCCTTCCATCCGGATCGCATGGCCTCCCGGATTCTCGGCATGGGTGACGTCCTCACCATGATCGAGAAGGCCCAGGAGGTGGTGGACGAGAAAACGGCCATCGAACTGGAAAAGAAGCTGCGCAAAAACCAGTTCACCCTGGAAGATTTCCGCGACCAGATGCGCCAGATCCGCAAAATGGGATCCTTGACGGATATCCTGGGCATGATTCCCGGCATGGGCAAGGTCAAGCAGATGAAGAATCTTCAGGTAGACGAAAAGGAACTGGTCCACATCGAGGCCATCATCAATTCCATGACACCCCGGGAGCGGCGTCAATACGGCATCATCAACGGCAACCGCCGCAAGCGGATCGCCGCGGGGAGCGGCACCCGGGTTCAGGATGTAAACCGCCTGTTGAAAAATTATGCGCAGGTGATGAAAATGATGAAGAAATTCAATAAAAGCGGCATGCGCGGATTGGGTCGCGGCATGCTGCCCTTTTAAAGGAGAACAACCATGGCAGTAAAAATCAGACTGGCCCGGCACGGGGCAAAAAAGAGACCCTTTTACCGGATCGTCGCAGCTGACAATGACAGCCCCAGGGACGGTCGTTTTATTGAAAGACTCGGTACTTACAATCCGCTGCAGGATCCGGCAAAGGTGGTTTTGAACACGGATCGGATCAAATACTGGATCGGCCAGGGAGCCACTCCCACCGATACGGTCAAAACGATCCTGAAACGTGAAGGTGTTTTTACCGCTGCGGAATAACGGATTGCGCCGTACCTGATTCTCAGCCGCAACAAAGGAGATGGAGCTATGAAAGAGCTGATCAAGTTCATTGCGCAGGAGTTGGTGGATTTTCCCGACCAGGTTTCCGTTGAGGAGATTGAGGGTCAGCAGACATCCGTCATTGAACTGAAAGTGGCAAAAGAGGATTTGGGTAAGGTGATCGGCAAGCAGGGGCGGACGGCACGGGCCATGCGTACCCTTTTAAGTGCGGCGTCTGCCAAGATCAAAAAACGAACGGTTCTTGAAATCATCGAGTAAGTTGACGGGCCGGGAGGATCTCGTCCTGGTGGGGCGGGTGACCGGCGCCCACGGCATTCGGGGCGGCCTAAAAATCCATTCTTATGCCGAATCTATGGCACTATACCAGACCGGGGAAGGTATCATGCTTACCCTGCCCGACGGATCGGTCAGAACCATGACGATTCAATGGGTCAAACCCCACGGGCGCGGGCTTCTCATGGGCCTTGAATCGGTGAATGATAGGAACCAGGCCGAGAACCTGATCGGGTCGGCATTTTTTATAGACAAGTCAAGACTGCCGGTGCTGGAGGAGGATACCTACTACTGGTTTGAGCTGGTGGGGTTGAGCGTCTACGATACCACCGGATTTCTGCTGGGTCGCCTTGACGGGGTGATTCCCACGGGCAGCAACGATGTCTACGTGGTCAAGGGAAAAATAAACGGGCGGTCACGGGAGCTGCTGATTCCCGCCATCGGTGACGTGGTACTCAACATCGATCTGGAAAGCAAGACCATGATCGTGGACCTGCCGGAAGGACTGCTGGCGGAACCATGAAGGTTTGTATACTGACCCTTTTTCCCGAACTGTTCGACCCGTTCTGGGATCACGGCATTATCCGGCGGGCGGTTCAGGGGCAAAAGATCAGTCCCTTTACCATCAATATCCGTGACCATGCCAAAGGGCGGCATCGGGTCACCGATGACCGGCCATACGGCGGCGGTTGCGGGATGGTGATGAAGCCGGAGCCCATGACAGCAGCCCTGGCAAAAGCCAAAACGCGGATGCCATCGGCAACGACACTGCTGCTCTCCCCGCAGGGAAAGCGGTTCGATCAGCGCCTGGCCCAATCGCTGGCATTCGCAGATGGACTGATTCTGGCCTGTGGCCGCTACGAAGGCGTGGATGAACGGTTTATCGATCAGCACGTGGATGTGGAGATCTCCATCGGCGACTTCGTGCTCACCGGCGGCGAGCTGGGGGCCATGGTGGTGATCGATGCGGTGGCGCGGCTGATCCCCGGGGTGCTGGGAAACGAGGATTCCGCCGGAAGCGACACCTTCAGTGACGGGCTTGTGGAGCACGCCCACTACACGCGGCCGCCAACCTTCGACAATGAACCGGTGCCCGATGTGCTGCTATCCGGGAATCACCAGGAGATCGATCGATGGCGCCGGGAAACCGCCCTGATCCGGACCGTTTTGAAGCGGCCGGATCTTTTAGCGCAGCGGGAGTTATCCCGGCAAGAGCGGCAAACACTGGAGAAATGGCGCCGGGACATTGACAGGCTCATCGGGTAACCGGCTTTACGTCGCCCTGGTTCACCATCCGGTGATCGACAAGAACGGGGAGACGATTGCTTCTGCGGTCACCAACCTGGACCTGCATGACATCGCCAGAGTGTGCAGAACCTATGGGGTAAAGGGCTACTATGTCATCACCCCGCTAAAGGACCAGATAGTGCTGGCGAACCGAATTCTTGACCACTGGATGACCGGCGTGGGGGGAACATACAATCCCAAACGGCGGCAGGCACTTGAGCTGGTCCGGGTCAGGGCCACCTTCGACGAGATGATCGGCGAAATCGCCGAAGTGGAAGGATGCCGGCCCAAAACAGTGGTCACCACGGCCAGACGGAATACGGGGAGCCTGTCATATTGCCGGTTGCGTGAGATGCTGGTCGATCCAACGCCGTTCGTCCTGGCCTTTGGCACGGCATGGGGACTTTCTGACGCATTCATGGCCGACGCGGATTACATACTGGATCCGTTGGCCGGGGTGGGAACATACAATCATCTGTCGGTCCGGTCCGCGGTGTCCATCATCCTGGACCGGCTGCTGGGCGGCTGAACCCTTAAATCATAACATCATTATCGGGAGTTATCATGGAAACCATCAAGAACATCGAAAGAGAACAGATCCGTATGGATCTGCCCCACTTCACACCGGGTGACACCGTCACCGTTCATGTAAAGATCCGAGAAGGCAACAAGGAGCGTCTCCAAGCCTTCCAGGGCGTTGTCATCAGCAAGAAAAAAGGGCTGGCCAACGCCACCTTCACCGTCCGCAAAGTCTCCTACGGCGTGGGGGTGGAGAGGGTCTTCCCCACGAATTCGCCCATCATTGACCGTGTCGAGGTCGTTACCCGGGGACGGGTGCGGCGGGCCAAGATCTACTACCTGCGCAAACTGCGGGGTAAGGCGGCCAGGATACGGGAGAGAGGGAATAAATGGGTCTCAGTGGATCTCTCAATCGAATTATTCCGCCATTTTGCGTATGAATCAACCTGCTGTCCCATTAATTTGTTTTTTCAACCCAAAGTTGCAACCAAAGTTCAGGTTTGACGTATCAACGGTTGAGATTTGCATTGAACTTCGAACCGCTGAACCCTGAACCTTTGAACCCGTGAACGGTTACGTAAATTGGTTACCACCGCCCTTGGGCATTACCGCCGGTTTGTCGGCAAACCGGTAAACGGTCGGATCACATGGTATCAGACCTCTGGGCATTTGAAAGAAAGGCCCGTGGCATGGGCTATCAGATCGTTGCAGGCATCGATGAGGCCGGCCGGGGTCCCCTGGCCGGCCCCGTCGTTTCCGCTGCTGTCATTCTGCCCGACGGCGCTGACCTTCCCGGGATCGACGATTCCAAAAAACTGACGCCGGCCCGACGGAACCGCCTTTACGATCGTCTGTATACCGTTGCCCGGGCCATCGGGATCGGGGTGGTGGATGCCACCGAGATCGACCGCGTCAATATCCTGCAGGCCACGTTACGTTCCATGGCCATGGCGGTGGCCAACCTGCGGCCCTGTCCGGACCATCTGCTCATCGACGGCATTTTCACCATCACCTCGAATCTGTCCCAACAGGCCATCAAAAAGGGGGATTCGTTAAGCATCTCCATTGCCGCAGCCTCCATTGTGGCCAAGGTTACCCGAGACCGGATCATGACCCAGGTGGACACCCTGTTTCCCGAATTCGGATTCTGCCAGCACAAGGGCTATCCCACTAAAACCCACCGAGCGGCCATCGTGCGCCACGGGTGCAGCCCCATCCATCGCCGAACCTTCAAAGGGGTTCGGGATCACCTGTAGGAAGCTGATAGCTGAAAGGTCAGAGGACCGAGAAATGAAGTCAGAGGACTGAGGACTAAGGGCGGGACAGAATAAATGAACGTCGGACATCGAACGCTCAAACCAATTAAACCACCCACGAACCAAGCAAACCAATAAATGCTGAATCGGCAACAACAGTTTGGTAAAAAGAGCGAACGGCTGGCCGTGGAATGTCTCAGCCGGATGGGGTACCGCATCATCGAAACCAACTATCGATCCAAACTGGGTGAGATCGGCAACCCCAAAGGGGCCGTCACCCCTGCCAAGCAGCGCAAAATTTCCATGGCCGCCCTGGACTACCTGAAACGATCCGGACAGACCGGGGCCAGCGCCCGTTTTGACGTGGTGGCCATCGACACCGCTTCAGGGAAAACCGACATCGAGGTCGTCAAAAATGCCTTTGCCCTTGCCTATGGATGACCGGGAACCGGTCAGATGTCCAAGCGGCCTCTATGTGGTGGCGACCCCCATCGGCAACCTGGAGGATATCACCCTGCGGGCCATCAAGATCCTGTCCGGTGTGGATCTCATTGCCGCCGAAGATACCCGCCACACCGCACGCCTGCTGACCCACTACCGGATTCGCACGCCCCTGATCTCCTGCCATGAACACAACGAACACCGGCGGACTCCGGAACTGATCGACAAGATCCGGTCCGGTTCGGCCGTGGCCTTGGTATCCGATGCCGGTACGCCATCGGTTTCCGATCCCGGCTACCGGCTGGTGCGCGCGGCCGTGGAACATGGTTTGAACATATTTCCCATCCCTGGGGTGTCGGCGGCGGTCACGGCCCTGTGTGCATCGGGACTGCCCACCGATGCCTTCGTGTTCCTGGGGTTCGCCCCGAAAAAAAAGGGTAAACGGCTGGAACTGCTGGAATCACTGGCCGCTGAACCCCGGACCCTTGTTTTTTACGAATCTCCCCGGCGGGTGACGGCTTTTTTGGATGAGACTCGCTCGATGATGGGGAACCGGCCGGCGGTGCTGGCCCGCGAGATGACCAAACTTCACGAGGAATTCATCCGCGGCACCCTCTCTGAAATCCGGACACTGTTGGCGGATCGCCCCGAGGTCAAAGGGGAGTGCACGCTGCTGGTGGGTGGCAAACCGGCGACGAATTCAATCTCCGATGCCGGCCTGGCCGAAGCGCTTCGCGATGCAATGGCCCAGCCCGGCGCACATGTTTCCAGTCTGTCCAAGTCCTTTGCCCGGCAATACAACCTGCCCCGAAAGACGGTGTACGAGATGGCCCTGAATATTCAACAAGAAGCCGGCAAGACGTCCTGATCCCGATGATGGAAACCGTAACCACCATCTACCCGGTTATCCTGCCGGTCTCCGAAGCCGACCGGCGTCTGAAGGGCCGGGACAAGGTCAAGGCCTTGAGTCGTCTCGCCCGGTTTGCCCTGATGAAATCATGTGAGAAAAGCGGCCTTCGCCTGGACGACTTCCCCAAGAACGAAAAGGGCGTCCCTCTGCCGGTAGGCGGGGTCCACTGGTCACTGACCCATAAATCAGACATTGCAGGTGGGGTGGCGGCCACGCTTCCTGTGGGAATGGACCTGGAAACGATCCGTCCTGTCAGCGACGCCTTATTGGCAAAGGTGGCCAATGACGACGAATGGCAACTGGCCCATGGGGATCGGCAGAAGACCTTTTTCCGCTTCTGGACCGCCAAGGAGGCGGTGCTCAAAGCGGTGGGAAAGGGGATGGCCGGCCTGTCCCGATGCCGGGTCGTGGAGATTGTCGATGACACCCGCATGATGCTGACCTACGATGAGACCCGCTGGCCGGTGGCCCACTTCTGGTTTGACGGGCATGTGGCAGCTCTTACCCCCCATCACTGCGAGGTTTCCTGGACTCTTATTCCGTAAGCCAGCCACTGTCGCGTGAAAAAATGATTCGGCAATGGCCTAACATCTTCAATCCCAAACCCGCGGGGATTGAATGCGCTTGTATTTTTTTCTGCTGATCGGTCAACCCTTCAAGGCGGCCAGTGCTTTCTTCAGCGCCGGCAGGATTTCGAACAGATCACCCACGGCATAATAGTCGCAGTTGGCCATGATGGCGGCGTTATCATCGGTGTTGATGGCGATGATCATCTTGGCGGTTTTCATGCCGGCAAAGTGCTGGATGGAGCCGGAGATGCCGACGGCCATGTAGACCTTGGGGTTCACCTTGACGCCGGTCTGGCCCACCTGCATGGCGTAGGGCACCCAGCCGTTATCCACAGCCACCCGGGAGGCGCCCACGGAGGCGTTCATGTGCCTGGCGCAGTCAAAGAGAAGTTTAAAGTTCTTACCACTCTTCAAGCCCCGCCCGCCGGAGATGATGATGTCCGACTCGGCCAGGTACTGTGCACCGCTTCCATCGGACCGGGTTTCGATCATCTGGTATCCGGCGCCTCGATCCCTTTCGAAGGAGAAATCGATGACTTCCGCCACCGCTGGATCATTCAGGGGGGCGACGACATTGGCCCGGATGCCGTAGATGAAATGGCTGCCGGTCAGCACGATGGTGGCGATGGTCTTTCCCGAATACTGGGAGGTCTTCACCCGGTGGCCGTCCAGGTCGATCTCGGTGCAGTCCATGATCAGCGGTGCATCTAGTCGGGCGGCGATGCGCGGCAGCAGATCCCGACCCGCGGGGCTGGTGAGGCCGATCAGACTGGTGATCCCAAATTTCTCCATTGCCGCAACTACCGCGGCTGTCTGGATGGCGGGGTTCCAGCCGTGATTACCGGTGTTGATGTTCACGATGCGGGCCACCCCGTGGGCTTCCAGCGCCGCTTTGGCATCGCTGGCCGACGCGTCCACCACCAAAGCAACGAGTTGCCGGCTTTCTTTCCGAGCAGCCGCGGCCATCCCGAAGTTGGCGTTTTTGACCTGGCCGTCCTTGAATTCGATGAGCAGTCCGATATTTTCCATGATCAAATCACCCTGGCTTCGTTTTTCAGAATGTCCACAATCTGCGCTGCGATGTCGGCGGCGCTGCCCGTGAGCGATCTGGGGGTACGCTTTTCTACGGCTGGTTCCAGTTCTTCGATCTCCATGCCGCTTGCCGGGGCTTCAATGTCCAGTTCAGCCAGGCCGATCTTCCTTACCTCTTTTTTTCGGGATTTCACGATATCCGGAAATGTGGGATAGTTGGGCGTGTTTAGCCCTTTCCCGGCGCCGAGAACGCAGGGGACGGCCATCCGGATTACGTCGATGGTTCCCGCCTCTCGTTCACATTCCACCCGCACGCTGTCAGCGTCCACATCCACCTTGACCACGTTGGTGGCTACGGGCAGGCCCAGGTTTTCGGCCAACCGGAACTGAGTCTGCATCCCCTCACTGTCGATGGATTCCTTGCCGGTGAAAATGATCCACGGCTGGCCATCGGATCTAATGGCGGCGGCCAGGGCCCGGGCGGTGACGATGCTGTCGTGGGGCTGGTCGGTCTCGATCAATATGCTGCGGTCGGCGCCCATGGCCATGGCCGATCGCAGGGTGTTCTCCGCTGTCGGTTTTCCCAGGCACACAGCAACGATCTCGACATCTGTGGACGACGCCTTGAGAATCGGGCACGTGTTTGATGCAAACGTAGATGTTCATGGTGTTTTATTTCACTTAAACGTTAGACAATTTTTAATGTTGAATTGTGAATTTTAAATTAATGTATTCTGTCTATTTTTTAAACCGATAGTATACCTTCATTCAAAATTAAAAATTCATAATTCCCATTTAATGAAAAGAAAAACGGGTCTGCCAAGCAGACCCGTTTTAAATTAATAGCAACGTATCCAAATATCAATAGCGGACGCCACCGGCGTTATCCGTTGACTGAAAAGCTGGAGTTGTAGTTGATCTCGCGTTTGCGGGAGAAGAAGCCCACGTCCAGGGTGCGTCCGGTGTTTTTCATCTTGAACTGGAAGGGCTCCTTGTCGTGATCCAGCCCCTTTTCGCAGGCATCGATGAGTTCGGCCATCATGATGCCGACGACCGGTGC